>DASSZB010000017.1:0-3019 GCA_035702935.1 Dehalococcoidia bacterium | reverse complement strand
CGGAATACCGGAGGGAACCTTTCCGAGATCCTCGACAATGTCGCGGAAACGATCCGCGAGAGGGATCGCCTCCAGAACGAGATCCGCGCGCTGACGGCCTCGCAACGGTTTACCGGACTCATTCTCTCGCTCTACCCGGTGTTCCTGGGCATCATCTTCTTCATCATCATGCCTGATGTGTGGAAGGTGCTCTTCACCGAGGGGTTCGGGCGTTTCCTGCTGATCATTGCCGGTGTCCTCCAGGTCCTGGGCATCGTCACTATCCGCCGCATACTGAAGCTGGAAGTGTAGGTGAGGTATGGGTGTCGCTCTATTCGCTGCCTTCGCCGCCTTCGTGGCCGTTAGTTCGCTGATGGCCTACCTCGCCGGCGCCATGCGCGATCCCGTGGAGGCGCGTATCTCCAGGCTGGCTCCCGTGGGCTCCACAACGGCGATGAAATCGCCGTTCTCAGACCGTGTTTTCATCCCCATCCTGGACGGCGTCACTCACATGGTGGTCCAGGTGCTTCCCCAGTCGTACGTCGCCCGGGTGAGCCGGATGCTCCTGGCCGCGGGCTCGCCGATGACGACGCAGGCTTTCTTCCTGGTCGTCCTGCTATGCGCCGGGTTCTTCCCCGTCGCGGGTTTGCTCCTCGCCGTGCAACTCTCCGGCAACCTTGCTTCGTGGGTGCCTCTCGTCGTAATTGGCTCGGCCGTAGCCGGCTTCATTCTTCCCTATTACTGGCTGCGACGGCGGGTACGGGTCCGAAAAGCGGCTATCTGGAAAAGGCTGGCCGATGTCTTTGACATGATCACAGTCTGCGTCGAGGCGGGACTGGGCCTTGATGCCGCCATGCGCCAGGTTGCCACCAAGCTCAAGGGGCCGTTCTCTGACGAGATCTCGATCATGCTGCGGCAGGTGGGAATGGGACGTCCCCGCCGCGAGGCGCTGGAAGACATGGCCTACAGGGTTGACGTCTCGGAGGTCACGACCTTCGTCAACGCCATCGTGCAGGCGGAGCAGCTGGGCACAAGCCTCGGGCGTGTGCTCCGCTCACAGAGCCTGACCCTGCGTGTGCGGCGGCGGCAGCGGGCCGAGGAAATGGCGCGCCGGGCGCCTGTGAAGATGGTCTTCCCGCTCGTTCTCTTCATCATGCCCACGTTCTTCATCGTTACCATCGGCCCAATCATCGTCCACCTGGCGGATTATCTGAGCGACTGATGACAACGTTGGCCAATCGCGAAGGTGTGCCGACCGCATATGACCTGCTGGTCGTCCACCCCAGCGCCCCCGCGGACCTCATCGCCACGTCCTACTGGCTGCTTACCGGCGAGCTGCTAAAGAGGCGCGACGCAGGAAAATACGTGGACGATAAGCTGCACGAGCTTACTCGCGCCTACGAATGCGTCTCCGATCCGATCCGGCGGGCGGCCTACGATGCTACGCTTGGTCACACCCGGGAACCGCTGGCCAAACGGGGGTTGCCCCACGTACACCGGTCGGTCATTAGCGCGACCGTCGACCACTACGAGGTCCTTGGGATCACTTTGGCGGCGCCTTCAGAGCTCTTGCCTTCGGCTTACCGGATTATGCGCAACCAGTACCTCCGCGTCCCACTGGAAAACAAGCGGAAGGTGCAGTTGCTAGACGCGCTCGATGACGCGTTCGCGACGCTGGGCGCCCCCGAAAGGCGGCAGCAGTACGACGAGCGTTCTCGATCGAATCCCGTCGAGCAAGTCGTGGCACCGCCACCGGAAACGCCCGCTCCCGCACGTCCGAGGGGGACGATCCTGCGAGGCCTGGGCCGGGCGCTGTCCGCGGGACCCCGGCGGCCGAAGCGCGCAGGGGACAATGGGCATAGCCCCGGGGGCAGTGAGACCCCCTCCAGGCCGCTCGCAGAACACCCTGTGAAGCCGGCGAAGAGGGCCGGACGACCCGCGAAGGCGAAGGTGCAGGCCGAACGTCGCGTCAGGCCCCCGGCTTCACCGGAACCACCGATCATTCGCGAGCCGGCGCCGCGCTCCAGGACCTACGCTATCGACGTCGAGGAGGCGCTTCTCAGCCGGATCGCCGCGTACGTCAAGGAGACTCCGCCGCCTCACCTGGCTGCAGAGCCCGCAGAGGGCCACGAAGGCCCCCGAAGCTCGCGGTCCTGAACCCGTCCCGGTCGTGTCACTCTAAAGCGGGTACACAGACTTCGCCGCTCCCTGTTCCAGCGCCTGCTGGCCCGTTGCCTCCTCACGCCATAGCCCGCGCGTCTTACGAGGATTGGCACAAACGGCCCCCCGGATTAGTGCCGAAAGACCGTGCCGCCTCCTAATGTGCCGGCGATATGGTCGGAGTGCGGGCCAGGTCGGGTATTATGCGATTCGCGTTACTGGCTTGGGTTTTGTTGCCGGCCGCGTACCTGCTAGTCACCCTGGCAGGCACAGAAGGCCGGCCGGCCGAGGCTTTGCCTTCGGATCCGGTGGCGCATACCCTGACGGCTGCCGGCCCCCGTCTACAGGAGCCGCCGTTACCCGACGCTTATTGCCTTACCTGTCACGGTGACGAGTCGCTCTCGGCCGGGTTCTCGGACGGGCGCGCGTTGTCCCTCTACGTAGACCTCCGGGCCATCCGCGATTCGGCTCACGAGCTGTTGCCATGTGTCACCTGCCACGACACCTACGATCCCCCGCCTCCAGAACGCACCGAGCCCTACGATTTCGCCGTATACCAGGCGGAGGCCACTGCCATGTGCTCCCGCTGTCACACGGCGGCCGCTGAGGGATACGCCACCAGCGCGCACTCCGAGACCCTCCTCAAGGAGGGTAAAGGCGCGACGTGCATCGATTGTCACTCTCCGAATGGCTCCGGCCACAGCATCGCCCGCACAAGCGAGCCCGGCCTGTTCCTCGGTGCGGAGCGGATAGCCGGCGCCTGCGGGAGCTGCCACGAGAAGGCCCTCAGCACCTACCGCGACACATCCCACGGCAAAGTTGAACGCTTCGGCGACGCGAAACAGACCGCCACCTGCACGACATGCCACGCCGACCACGC
>DASSZB010000007.1:0-5691 GCA_035702935.1 Dehalococcoidia bacterium | reverse complement strand
GTGCCGGCCGAGCTGCGGCTGCCGGACATAAAAGTTGCGCCCGAGGAAGGGGCGATGGCGCCCAACTTCCTGCTGGAGGATCTCGGTGGCGGTGAGATCAGGTTGAGCGACCTGCGCGGCCGGCCGCTGATCATTAACTTCTGGGCCACCTGGTGCGCGCCCTGCCGCAAGGAGATGCCGCAGTTCGTCCAGGCGTACGACCGATACAAGTCCGAGGGACTTGAGATCGTCGCCGTGAACCTACAGGAAGGCAAGTCCATTGCCTCCAGGTTCGCGGATGATTACGGGATGGACTTCAAGGTGGCCGTCGATCGCGACGGCGAGGTGGGCGATCAGTATCACCTGCTGGGACTGCCGACGACGTACTTCGTGGGCCGGGACGGGGTCATCCGCAGCGTTTTCACGGGGCCGTTCGAATCCGAGGAGCGCGGCACGAAAGTGCAGGGCGCGATCGGGTCGAGCGAGCTCCAGGACCGGATCGAAGAGATCATGGCGACCGAGGAGTCGCCGTAGCGATGGAAGCCGGCAAGGCTATAGGCAGCGGCAGCGGCGCCGCGATACTGGGCCGGCTGGCGTCGCTCGTGATAAACCCGCTGCGCGCCGTCTGGTGGCTGTTCGCCAACGTGCGTTTTGGCACCGTATTGCTCGTGTTGCTGGCGCTGGTCAGCATTCTAGGGGTCGTGATTCCCCAGGTGCCACTGAACGTGCGCGGCGACGTCGTGGCGGAGGCGCAGTGGCTGGGCTCCAAAGAGGGGACCTTCGGAGCGCTGACAGACCCGATGGACGCCATCGGCCTGTTCGATGTCTTCCATGCCGCCTGGTTCAAGCTACTGATGGCGACAACGGTGGCGTCCACTGCGGCCTACATTCTGTCACGGCTGCCCGGGATCTGGATTTCGATCACGCGGCCGCGTCAGCGGGTCCCGGACAGCTATTTCGACGTCGCGCCCAACCGCTTCGCCACCGCTGAGGCGCTGGACCCGGCGCGGTTGGAGGCGACGCTCAAGAGGCAACGCTACCGCGTGGCGCGATTCGAGGAAGGCGGCGCGGCGTACCTGTTTGCGGATCGCTTTGCATCCGCCCAGCTGGGCACGCTGCTGACGCATGCCGCGGTCATCGTGTTCATCCTGTCCGCTGTCGTGAGCAGGATGGACGCGTTCGAATCCGGCCTCTTCCTGGCCGAGGGCTCGACGCTGCCGGTCTTCCCCGTGCGGAACCCGGCTCAGGTGCAGGTGGAACTGGTGGACGCGGTCGGGGAGTTCTCGGATGAAGGGCAAGCGCTGGACTACCGCTCGCAGATGGTGATCTACAAGAACGGCGAGGAAGTCAAACGCTGCTCGTCCACGGTCAACTCCCCCTGCTCGTACGAGGGTTATCGCTTCTACCAGGCCGCGTACTTCGGCTTCGGGGCGGCTGTGCAGGTGCGGGACCTGGCGACAGGCAACGTCCTCTACAGGGAAACGCTGGCCCTTGTGGACCGCGCGCCATCGCCCCGGGTGCTGATACAAGATGCGGACGGCCGTACGCTCGTCGAGGCGAAGCTGGTGCTGACCGACGAACTGGACACGGGGGACGTGGCTTATCGAGGCACGCTGGTCGAGCTGCCGGACGGACGGCTCCTGACGGTAGGCCTGGAGAGCAGCGGTGACGAGACGAAACTGGCGGTTCTCGAGACCGAGAGGCGCCCGGATGCCGTGTCGCTCCTGCTGCGGGATGGGGAGACCGGGGAATCAGGCGGGCTGAGGGTCACCTATGTGAAGGAGAGTATGACCCCGGCGGCGCGGGTCGATGACTTGCCGCTGCCGCCGGGCGCTGACGCGACGCTGTCGGCGCCGTACCTGCAGCTCAGCAACGTCGTTTACGGAACGGGACGAGCATCCGAGGGCACCGCCGGGGAGCCTTCGGTGGCCGATGGCCCGCCGGCGCTGACACTCAGCGGACTGGGGGTGCGCGCCACGGAGCTGGAACCGGGCGAGTCGGTTGATATCCGCGGATACGAGTACACGTTCCTGGGCCAACGGGAGTTTTCCGGGATCAACGTCAAGCGGGACCGGAGCAATTACCTGGTCTGGAGTGGGGCAGCGATGATAGTCGTGGGGCTCATGGTCACGTTCTGGGTGCCCAGAAGACGGCTATGGGCTAGAATATCGGACGGCGGCTCCGTGCTGGTGGGGCAGGCCCCCGGGCACGCTCGCTACGCCGAAGAAATGCGGCGGCTGGCGCTGCGGGCCGGGGCAGACTCAGGGGAAGAAACGCAGGACGATGATTAGCGCACTGGTTCTACTGAGCATCAAGATAGGCATCGATCCGACCATCCTGGACGAGGCTGGCATAGAGATCACCTGGCACGGCGTCTTCACCGCCGTGGGCGTGATCATGGGTGTGGCCGTCTCCACCTGGTTCGCCCGGCGCGCCGGATACAACGAGGACACGATCTACAACGTGGCCCTCTGTCTGGTGATCGGCGGCATCATCGGGGCGCGAAGCCTGTACGTCATCGAGAACTGGGGCGATTTCAAAGACAACCTGGGCGACGTGTTCGCCGTCAACACGGGTGGCATCTCCATCTACGGAGCGCTCATCGGCGGCGCCATCGGGGCCTGGCTATACGTCATCATCCGCAGGGTGCCTAACATTCCGAAGGCCGCGGACATCGCCTGCATCGGCGGCATCCTTGGAATGGCGGTGGGCCGCATCGGCGACATCATCAACGGCGAGCACTTTGCGAAGACGACAGACCTTCCCTGGGCGGTGGTCTACACGCACGACAATAGCCCCAGCGTCTTGCGCTTCGGCGCCAACTACGCCCAGCACCCCGCTGTGGCATACGAGCTGCTCGGCGATCTGCTCATCTTTGCCATCCTGATCTTCATGTACACGCGTATCAGCCGTTCCGGCGTCACATTTTTCGCCTGGGTCTTCCTCTACGGCCTCCTGCGCTTCTGGGTGAGCTTCCTCAGGCTCGACGACGAGGTTCTGGGAACCGGGCTGCGGACGGCGCAGCTTATCGGCCTGGGCGGCATCGTCGCGGGTCTGCTGGGTGTGGCGTACATGCTGCGCTTCCCTCCTCGCGAGGAACGGACCAGCCGCGCCGAGCGCCGGCGGGCGCTGCGTGACGAGCAGCCGCCCGGCGCTGAGGAACATCCGGCAAGTTGAAGGTGACCCTCTACTCGAAGGCCGACTGCGGCCTTTGCGTAAAGGCGGAGGGGATGTTGCGGAGGATGCAGCCGGAAATCCGTTTCACGCTTGAGGTCGTAGACATAGAGTCCGAGGCTGGGCTTTTCAACCGATACTGGGACAAGGTGCCCGTGGTGGCGGTGGATGGGAAGGAGGTCGCAGGGGCCCCGATCGACCCCCGGGCTTTGCGGGCCCTGATGGTTTCCTGAACAGCGCCGGGTCAGGGCTGTAGAACCTCTCGTAACGCCACCTCGTAACAACTCATGGGCTTCGGTTGTTACCCAAGTGTGTGCGAGTTTACTCGTTCTTAACTCTGCCGAAACTGTGTCTCCAAATTTTGGCTACTGAAGTAGGGGGATCCTGGGGAGGGGCGTCACTTCAAGATGATGATTAACGGGACTTCGATCCACAACCATTGGTACCTCGTTTCGAGTCACGGCGCCGTGCTTTTCTACGTCGCCGTGAATCCCGGGTGCACCATAAAGCAGATCGCCGAGGATATGTCGCTTACGCAGCGGACCGTGTGGGGCCTGATTGGCGACCTGCGGCGCGCTGATATGTTGCGGGTGCACCGGGAGGGGCGGCGGCATCACTACACGGTGAACCTGGACGCCCATTTTCGGCATCCAGTTATCCGGGGCCTGACGCTTCGCACAGTGCTGGGTGGCATTATGGACCAACCAGTCACCTTTCGCGAAACCGCCGGCGCGCGCGGCTAACGCGTAGCTGCTCAAGGTTCACCGGCCGATATCCAAGCCGGCATTGACGGTCCATTTTTGCGTGTGCTAACATCCGTTCACACCTGAATACGAGGCCTTATCCAGAGAGGTGGAGGGCACGGCCCTGTGAAACCTCGGCAACCAGCCCACCGGGCGCAAGCCCGCGAGCACGGTGCCAACGCCGATCCGCCGCAGGCGGAAACGATAAGGCGAATCACAGGCCTCTTCGGGAACAATAACGAAGGGGTTTTTCTTTTGTGATGATAAACGCAACCGCGAACCTGACGGGCCCGATGGCGATGACCCGGGCCTCCACCCCGGCCTGACCGGGGAGGGGAGGCCCAGCCCAGGGACACTATCTTTGTCTATAAGAGGGTCGCCATCGATGTCATTCGCAAGAAATCTCAAATGCAGAGAATGTGGCAGGGTCTACCCACTGGAACCTGTCCACGTATGTGAGTTCTGTTTCGGCCCCCTCGAGGTCTTCTACGACTACGACGGCATAAAGAACGTCATCAGCCGGGAGCGCATCGAGTCGGGCCCCCCCAGCATGTGGCGGTACGCAGACCTGCTTCCCGCAAATCCCGAGACTGCCGTGGACATCGGCACCGGATACACTCCACTGGTTCGAGCGGGCAACCTGGGCCGGGTCCTGGGGTTAGACCGCCTGTATATCAAAAACGACTGCCAGAACCCCACGTGGTCCTTCAAGGATAGGGTGGTGTCCGTGGCCAGCAGCGTGGCTCGCCAGTTCGAGTTCGATACGCTGGCCTGCGCTTCCACCGGGAACCTGGCCAACAGCGTGTCCGCGCACGCGGCGCGGGCAGGCATGAAAGCCTGCGTCTTTATTCCGGCGGACCTGGAGCAAGGGAAGGTGATCGGATCGGCGGTCTACAACCCGACGCTGGTCGCCGTCGAGGGCAGCTACGATGAGGTGAACCGCCTTTGCAGCGAGCTGGGCGACAGGTACCCGTGGGCATTCGTCAACATCAACGTCCGGCCCTACTATGCGGAGGGCAGCAAGACGCTTGGTTACGAGGTCTGCGAGCAGCTGGGCTGGCAGGCGCCGGACCACTGTATCGTGCCGCTGGCCAGCGGTTCGCTGTTCACAAAGATATACAAGGGGATCAAGGAGCTGGCCTGGCTGGGGCTGGTGGAGTGGAACGAGACCCGGATGAGCGGCGCGCAGGCGCTCGGATGTTCGCCCATCTGGGAGGCATGGCAGCGGGGCAGCCTCACGATCCGGCCCCAGAAGGCTAACACGATCGCCAAGTCTCTCGCGATCGGCAACCCGGCTGACGGGTACTACGCTCTCAAGATCCTTGACACGACGAACGGCGCGGCAGCCGCAGTGACCGACGACGAGGTAGTCGAAGGCATAAAGCTGCTGGCCGAAACGGAAGGCATTTTCGCCGAGACGGCGGGCGGCGTCGTCATCGCCGCCCTTCGCCAATTGGCACAGCAAGGAAGTGTCAGGCGCGACGAGGTTGTGGTAGCCTTCATCACCGGAGCGGGCCTGAAGACGGCCGAGGCGGTGGTCCCGGCCCTCAACCCGGCCCTGAAGATAAGCGCCACAATTGACGCCTTCGAAGAGGCCGTAGCCGCTCGCGATCTCGCGGCGGCCGGCGGGCGGAGGTAGCGCCATGAGCACCAAGCGAGTTAAGTTCAGCTTCGAGCAGCAGTTGATCAAGGAACCGGTCATCTGGAAGCTCGGCAAGCAGTTCGACGTTGTCACCAACATTCGGCGCGCCGACGTCACCGCGGAGTTCGGCTGGGTGATCCTGGAGCTGGACGG
>DASSZB010000241.1:0-6772 GCA_035702935.1 Dehalococcoidia bacterium | reverse complement strand
GCGGCGATGCGCGCCATTACCACGCCGAAGCGGAACGCGGCGAAGACCTCCTGGTAGTGCAGGTGCTCGACTCTCTTGCAAGTCAACTCCTCGTAGCGGCGGATCGTCTCCTCGCGGCTGGGAAACCCCTCCAGGCGAGGTATTCCGTAGCCATCACAGCCCTGCCAGTCCAGGAAGAGCCACCAGGCCAGGTCCGCCTCCGGGTCGCCCAGGAAGGCCATCTCCCAGTCCAGCACGGCAGCCACCGTGTCATCCCGGAAGATGAGGTTGGGCAGCCGGGCGTCCCCCCAGTTGAGCGCCACATGGCGCGGCTGGTATGCGTTGTCCTTGAGCCAGCGCAGCGCCGCCTCGAGTATCGGCTGCTCCTGGCCGGCCAGCCCCCACCGCATGAACCGCTCATACGCCTCCACTGGCTCGATCACCGCTCCCGTCCCGGGAGCCGGTACACCTACGAAGTCCAACCCGAGAACCCGCCAGTCGAGCGCATGGATCAGAGCCAGCGTCTCCAGGCCAGACCACCAGAGCCTGGCACGGCGCTCGGGTGATGCCTCCAGGCACATGCCGAAGGCGTGATAAGGCGGTACCTCCGAGGGCAGCTCGCCGTCGACAAAGTCCATGACGTAGAAGGCGCGGCCAAGCACGCTCTCGTCCTCCTCCAACCAGCGCATCTTCGGGACGGGCACTTCAGTGGCTGCCAGCGCGCTCATGATCCTGTGCTGCTTGGGAAGGTCGTAGTCGGGGAAGACCTGGAAACCGGTCGGGGCAAGGCGAAAGACGAGCTTTTCGGGCAGCCCCGCTCCGGCGCCCTCGTATGCAAGGGACATCACGAAGGTTTCGTTGGAGAGGCCGGCCGAGGGCCGCTTCAGACCGGACACTTTCAGCCCCCGAGCCTCAGGCATCCTTGCCTGCAGCCAGCCTTGCAGCCTGCCCTTGAGCTGCGTGAGGTCTTCCTCTCGCGGTCTCATAGCTTTCTCGTGTTCTCCTGAGGTCGTTTTTGCGTCAGTCTAGGCGCAGCGATCGCGCTTGTCAGTCGGGCAGCGTAGCCGCGTCTAGTAGGGGAATGCCCTACAGAGATTGGCATGCAATGCCCGATAGACGCGCCCCTACCGTGCAGCGACAGTTGTGCCAAACAAACGAGCGTTTGTCTCATGGTGCAGCAGTCTGGCAAAAGTCGTCAAGACCCCCGGAACAACCGCTACCGGAAGAGGTGGCGCTGGGACCGTGTTGCCTGGGGTAGCCACTGCGTTGACTGCTACCCGGGGAACTGCCCGATGCGGGTCTATGTGAGAGACGGCGTGATCTGCCGGGAGGAGCAGGCCGGCACCTTCTCGATCGTTGAACCGGGCGTGCCCGATATGAACCCCATGGGCTGCCAGAAAGGCGCCGCCTGGGCCGAGCTCCTTCACGCAAAGGAGCGAGTACAGGTTCCGTTGAGGCGCGCAGGTGAGCGCGGCGAGGGCAGGTGGCAGCAGGTCTCATGGGACGAAGCCATGACCGAAATCGCTGAATCGGTGCTGGACGCCATCCAGGAGCACGGACCGGAATCCGTGATCCACGCGGGCGGGGCCAACGCCAGCACCCTGGGCCTACTGGCCCGCGGCCGTTTCACCGGCCTTATTGGCAGCGTGACCCTGGACGTGAACGGAGAGATCACGGACTTCGCCGCCGGCCACTACATGACTTTCGGGATGTTCGACCCAGTCAGTTCCATCGACGACTGGTTCCATTCGGAGCTCATCTTCATCTGGTTCGCCAACCCTTCGTATACGCGCATCCCCCATCAGCACTACATCAACGAGGCGCGCTATAACGGCGCCGAAGTAGTCACCGTCTCACCGGAGTTCAGCCCGTCTGCCGTGCACGCGGACTACCACGTCCCCGTGCGACCAGGGACGGATGCCGCGTTCGCGCTGGGGATGGCACAGGTCGTGGTCGAGGAGCGGCTCTACAACGAGACGTTCGTCAAGGAGCAGACCGACCTCCCACTGCTGGTGCGCCTGGACACAATGGCGTACCTGCGGGGTTGCGATCTGATGGAAGGCGGCCGCGACGACCAGTTTTATTGGGCGGATGCAGGCAACGGCGCGGTTTGCGAGGCGCCGCGCCACACGCTGTCGCCCGGAGGAATGGCCCCGTCACTTGAGGGGCGCTGGACCACCACCCTCAAGGACGCCAAGAAGGTTCAGGTGACCACGGTATTCGAGCTCGCAAAGCAGCGCCTGGGCGACTACACGCCAGAGAAGGCCAGCGCCCTTTGCGGCGTCTCGTCAGAGATGATCCGCATGCTGGCCCGCAAGGTGGCGACCAAGCGGACAAACGTTATCTGCAGCCTCAGCAACGCCTCGAAGTACTACCACGGCGACCTCATAGAACGCTCGGAATTACTACTCCTCGCCCTCACAGGCAACTGGGGACGCAAAGGCACGGGCGTACGTGCATGGACGGGAGGCCTGTTCGACGGGATGGGCTTTGCCTCCGCCCGCCAAAAGGGCACGCCAGAAGAGCCTCAGGAGATACTCGGCTTGATGCGCCAGATGGTCCAGGCGATGAAGGCGACGGATCCCACGATGACGGACGAACTGGCGGCGATCGAGTTCAACAAGCGGCTGCCCCTGATGCCCGGCGCGCCGATGATGATGGTGCCGCCGGCGTTCCTCTGGTATTACCACGCCGGCTTCGATGAGGTCTGGTCGCGGGCGGACTGGCACGATCCGTCTATGCGGCGCCCTTTCCGCGAGTACTGGCGGGAGGCAATGGAAAAAGGCTGGTGGCAAGGAGTCGAGGTGCCCGGCGCCGCGCAGGAACCGCGGGTCTTGATCGAGACGGGAGGCAACATCCTGCGGCGCACGCGGGGCGGTCAGCAGATGCTCCTCAAGCACCTCTGGCCGAAACTCAAGATGATCGTCAGCATGGATCCCAGGATCAGCACCACCGGGCTCCACTCCGACTACGTGCTGCCGGTCTCCCAGCAGTACGAGAAGATCGCGTTCGGGATCCCGAGCACGCATACGATGAACCTGACGTTCTGTGACAAGATCGTGGACCCACCGGGCGACTCCAAGAGCGAATGGGAGATCTTCCTGCTCCTTACCGCCAAGATCGAGGAGCGAGCGAAGGCGCGCGGCCTGTCGCAGTACGCGGATGCGAAGGGCGCTACTCACAAGCTGGAAGGCCTGCATGCCGCGATGACGGCGGCCGGCTCAATGGTGGACGAGGAGCGGATCGCGGACAGCATGGTCCGCGACACGGCTCTAACCGGCGCTCTCCCCGAAGGGACGAGCCTGGATACACTCCGGGACAAGGGGTACGCGCGCTTTAGCGGGCTGGGGGTCTCGGTCCGAGCCATGGCCCAATCGTCCAGCATCCGGCCGGACGAGACGTTTACGCCGTTCCGTGCACACATTGAAGACAGGGTGCCGTACGCGACGCTGACTAGAAGAGCGCAGTTCTACATCGACCATCCATGGTTCCTTGAGGCGGGTGAAGAGCTGCCCCTGCACAAGGACCCGCCCCGGATGGGGGGAGACTACCCGCTGCGGCTGACGAGCGGACACAGCCGCTGGTCAATCCACGCCCTGAATGTGGCGAACCGGATGATGCTGCAGACTCACCGAGGGCTACCCGTAGTGCTGATGAATCCGCGGGACGCGACGGCCCGCGGCATCGACGACGGTCTGACTGTGCGCGTGCACAACGACCTGGGGGCAACGGAACTGGCGGCCAAGCTCAGCGAAGCCATCCAGCCGGGACAGGTGCTGATCTACAATGGCTGGGAACCGTACCAGTTTCCGGGGTGGTCCGACCCGGCGAACCTGGAGCCCGGCATGGTCAAGTGGCTGCACCTGGCCGGCGGCTACGGCCACCTGAAGTACTGGATGATGGAGTGGCAGCCCTGCCCCACGGACCGGGCAACGACCGTCGATATATCCCGCGTGGACCAGGGGGAAACGGCCGGCGCCTGACAGACAACCCCGGTTAGCCGGCCCCGCTCGCCTCCTAAACCGAACCAGTGATCGCGGTCACTTCCCTTACCCATGATTCAGGGTAGAATAGGCGGGCGAGGGTCGGTATTGTCTCAGAAGGACGTCGAACTCATACTCATGCGGCAGTGCGCCAGCCATCTCAGTATGGCTATCTTCCTCGTTGACCGTGACGGGCGCCTTATCTACTACAACGAACCTGCCGAGGCAATCCTTGGCCGCAGCTTTGATGACGCGGGCGAGATGATGGTGGCCGACCTAGCTGAGCTGTTCGAGACTCATGACGAGGACGGGCAGCCCATCCCTTCTGATCAATTGCCCCTGGGGATTGCCATGACGCAACGGCGCCCCGCTTTCAGGCGTATTCAATTCACTGCTCTAGACGGCGCCCAGCGCCTGATCGAGGTCACTGCCCTTCCCCTCGAAGGCGAAGGGGGCCTCTGGTTGGGCAGTGCGGCGTTCTTCTGGGAGGCTCACACAGAGTGAAGATCACGCTTTGGGGCACCAGAGGGTCACTTCCTGAAGCGGGTATTCCGACGGTTCGCTACGGCGGTAACACGTCGTGTGTCTCCGTCCAGGGCCGGAACGGCACACTCCTTGTCCTTGACGCCGGCAGTGGTATTCGCCGCTTCGGCGCCGGACTCGACCCCGATGTGCGCGAGGTGGACATCTTGCTCACTCACCTGCACATGGACCACATTCAGGGTCTCGGCTTTTTCAAACCCCTGTTCTCTCCAAACGCCCGCGTGAACATCTGGGGCCCTCCTTCCACCACGATGCACCTGAGAGAGCGCCTCGGCCGTTACCTTTCCCCACCCCTCTTCCCGGTGCGTCTCCGAGAACTGCCCTGCGACCTCGTCCTTCACGACGCACCCCGCGGGGACTTTCAGGTCGGTGAGTTCCGCATCGGCGCAAACTTCATCTCCCACCCAGGTTCCACAGTCGGCTATCGCATAAGCGAAAATGGGCGCTCCATCGCATACATGCCAGACCACGAGCCGGTCCTGGGCCGGGAGCGGCTCGACGGGCCGGCCGACTGGATATCCGGGTGCGGACTGGCGCGGGATGTTGATCTCCGTATCCACGACGCGCAGTACACGGAAGGCGAATACGACTCTCACATAGGTTGGGGACACAGCTCAATACGCGACGCCATCGCATTCGCTTCGATTGCCCGAGCCGGGAAACTGGTCGCCTTTCACCACGATCCGGCGCGCGAAGATGCGGAAATTGACCGCATCATTCAGGAGGCGAACGACACGTATGAGCCCCGCTTTGAACTTGTAGCGGGCGAAGAGGGCGCGCTCTTCGAGGTTAACTAGGGTTGGGAGAAGCTTCCTAGTAGCGACGGTCGCCGTAACCGCCACCGCCGCCGCCGCGGCGCCCGCCGCCACCGCCGCGCTGGCCACCACCCTGCCCCTGCGGCCGGGCCTCGTTCACTGTCAGTGTGCGGCCGTCCAACATTGTGCCATTCAGTTCGCGGATCGCCTTCTGGGCCTCCTCGTCGGACGACATCTCGACGAAGCCGAAGCCCCTCGATCGGCCCGTCATGCGGTCCCGGATCACCGTCGCCGAGGTGACGGTACCGGCTTGCGCGAACGCATCGCGCAGACCTTCGTCTGACGTGTCGTAGGAAAGGCCGCCAATGTAAAGCTTGGTGGTCATTCTGCCTCCAGTATCGCTCCCCTGTGGGGGCTTAATCTCCCTCTAACTGACCGCCTGCGGGGCGCTGGGAGATGCAACGCAAGGCAGACTTCGTTAATTATAACGCAAGTCGCCTGCCCCGGGTTGTGCACCACCGTGTAGTAAAGTCGAAACGATGAAGCGCGCCTTCGGCCTCCTCCTCAACATTCCTTTCCTCTTGCTGGTCGTAGCGTGCGGCGGCGACGACGATGGCGCGGCCAGCACCACTCCCTCACCCGCCGCGACCACTGCCCTCCGCACCCCATCTCCATCTCCGACCCAGGCGCCAACACCGTCGCCACTTCCAGACACCCCCTCACCCACGACGCACCCAGGCCCCGCGGGTGACCCCCTGGGGTTCCCAATAGACCCCAGCGCGAGACTGGGCCTTGTCACCGGCGAAGTCGGAGCGCGCGTCATCCAGTGGGGCGCGGGACCGCCCGCCTTCGAATACACGAGAGACTCGCAGCCCTCAGGGGATCCCGATGAGGCGAACCGATCCGGCTGGAATTGCGACGTCCACGTTGAGTATGAGGGCCGGCCGGCCGTGGACTGGTACATACCCACCGGGACTCCCATCTTCGCCACGATGGAGGGCACCGCTACTCTCTTCGCGGTTACCGTCGTCAATGCGTTCGACTCGTACGGGGTTGACCGAGAGCCGTACCTGGGTAATCCGGATCGCCGCCGGGCGAGCATACGACCTTTTCCGGGCCTCTCCGGTGGACTCGGCGTCTACGTGGAAATCGACAGCGGTGAGTTCCTGACTGTGTCTGCTCACCTCGAGTTGGCGCAAACGGCTGGCGCTCTGCCCGCAGGCGTCTTCTATGCCGGATACTCCCCGCAATCCGACTACAGTACGATGTTTGGAGCTATACCCAACTCTCGCGCGGGTACGCCTATCGCGCAATGGCATGTCCGCCGGGGGGACCTCATCGGCTATAGCGGAGACGCCGGCTACAGCGAAGCACCCCACCTCCATTACACCATCCAGCGGGCCGGGTCGGACACGCTCCTCTGCCCTACCACGGAGAGCGGCTTTCAGGATGGAGGCTGGCTGCTAAAATAGCGCTACTCGCCTCGAGGGGAGGAGCTGGAATGAAGATCGG
>DASSZB010000166.1:0-2882 GCA_035702935.1 Dehalococcoidia bacterium | reverse complement strand
CAGGCACCGGAACCCCCGTCCCAGCAATACTGTCGTCACCTCCCGCCCAGCCTCGTCAAGACCACAGACCAGTGCGTGGTTGACCAGAGAGCTGCGCACCTCGTCGGCCAGCGGCTTTTCCGCCGCTTGGCGGGTCCGCTGAACCATGCCCAGGACCCGCGCCAGTTCGTGGCGCCCAAGGAACAGGAACGGGCTGATCGCCAGGCTCGTTAGGACGCCGGCCAGCACCGCCTCGTTCAACTGCTCGTCGAAGAGCCCTTCGTCGAGCGCCTCCGCCGCCAGTACGAATGAGAATTCGCCCATGTTCGCCAACGCCAGCGCCGCAGCTGCCGCCGCTCGCGGCGAATATCCGAACGCCCCAGCCGCTCCCGAGACGAACACCATCTTCCCCACGATCCCCGTTGTCGCCACTCCCAGGACAATCTCCGGGTCATCCACGAACGACGCCGGGTCGATCAGCATCCCCGCCGCCACGAAGAACACCACCGCGAACACCTCTCGTAAAGGCAGCACTTCCGCCAGCGTTCGGTGCGCATACTCGGACTCGGATACTAGCAGTCCCGCAAGGAACGCCCCGAACGCGATCGATAACCCGGCTACCGCGCTGATCGACGCCGTCCCCAGGGCCAACACGACGATTGTGAGCAAGAAGAGCTCGCGAGAGCGCCACATGGTGATACGGTCCAGCAGCCGCGGGACGGCGATCGTGCCCACGATCCACACGCCGGCCACCAGGGCAACGCCTTTACCTGCCGCCACGCCCATCGCCGCCAGGAAGTTCTCCTCACCCCCCGCCAGTACCGGGATCATCACGATAACCGGCACCGCCGCCAGGTCCTGTACAAGCGATATCGAGACCGCGATCTTCCCCTGCGCCTGACCGATCTCCCCCGCCTGCTCCAGCATCCGCAGCGCCACCATCGTGCTCGAAAGGGCCGCCACGGCTCCCACCACCACCGACTGCTCGATGGTCAGCCCTACGCCATACCCGATCAGAGTCCCGCTGGCCCCCACCAGCAGCACCTGCGAAATTCCTCCGACAATCCCGATGTCACGGGCCTGCTTCAGCTCGCGCAGCGAGAACCGGATCCCGATGGTGAACATCAGCAGCGCCACGCCGAGATCCGCGATTGTCCGGACGGTCTCGATATCTCCCTCGAACCCGGGCGTGTTCGGGCTGATCAGCAGCCCCGCCGCCAGGTACCCCAGAATCACCGGCAGACTCAGCAGGCGCGCCAGCACGCCGCCCACAAGCGCTGCCGATCCCACAAGGGCCAGGTCGCCTACGAGACCAAGGTCATCCATGCTCGAACGGCGGCCCTTCGGCCGCCGCGTTCCTCGTACGGCAGGAATTCAGCCTGCCCTCGGCGCCTATCGCCGGCCCGTCTCCCGCGGCGGCACCACGTCGCCGCGCGCTCCGCCCACCTGCCGTTCAGCGTGATACGATGACCGCACCAGCGGCCCCGCCTCCACGTGCCGGAACCCCAGGGCCAGCGCCTCCGACTTCAGATCATCGAACTCTTCCGGCGACCAATACCGCACCAGCGGCAGGTGCTTCCGGCTCGGCCGCAGGTACTGGCCCACTGTCAGCACCTCGACCCCGCGGTCTGCCAGGTCCGCGAAAACCATCAGCATCTCGTGCTTCGTCTCGCCCAGGCCCACCATCAGGCCGCTTTTTGTCACCGTCCCCGGATCCAGCTCCTTGGCCCGCCGTAGAAGCTCCAGCGAGCGTTCGTACCGTGCCTTCGGCCGCACCCGCGGGTACAGCCGCGGCACCGTCTCCGTGTTGTGGTTCAGTATCTCCGGCTGCGCTGCCATCACCGCGGCCAGCGCATCCCAGTCGCCCATGAAATCCGGGATCAGTACCTCCACCGAAGTCCCCGGCGAAAGCTGCCGTATCCGCCGGATCGTCTCCGCAAAGATCTCCGCGCCACCGTCCGGTTCGTCATCCCGGTTCACGGAGGTCACCACCGCATGCTGGATACCCATCTCGCGGACCGCGTGGGCCACGCGCATCGGCTCCAGCTTGTCCAGCACCCCGGGCCGCCCCGTCTTCACCGCGCAGAACCCGCAGGAACGCGTGCAGGTATCGCCCAGGATCATGAACGTCGCTGTCCCGGCCTCCCAGCATTCTCCGATGTTCGGGCAGTGGGCCTCTTCGCACACCGTGTGCAACCGCTCCTCGCGCATCAGCCCCTTCAACCGGATATAATTCCGCCCGCCCGGAAAGCGCACCTTCAGCCATGGTGGCTTCCGGTCCGGGTACTGCGTCACGCCTTCGCCCTGCACGACTGTCACCCCTTCATTCTATCCGAACCGCAAGGCCGAATCAGATAGCGCGCCTCGTCAAAAAAGTTTCGAACCCGCAGGCCTCGTGACGGACTTGACAACTGCCATCCTGAGCGCCACGTTGCCCCGGTTGTCCATTGCCAATTTCCCATTGCCAATTTCCCATTTTCGGCCCTTTCCCCTTACCATATTTCCCAAATGCGAAGCCTGCTCCTCATCGGCGCCGATGCTCTTTCGCCGTACCGTGATGCCCTCCAGGCCGAAGGCTTCTCCGTCACCCTGCACCCCCCCGGCTCCGACTCCACTCCCCAGGGCGACCATGCCGTCGTCATCATCGACGTGGCTACCGCCGCCGAGGACGCCCTCGCGCGGCAGTTCCTCCAGGCCGCCCGCTCGGGCGACGCGCCGCCCATCATCGCCATCCTCACGCCCCAGCAGCTCTCCAGCCTCGACCCGGAGCGCGAGATTGATGACTTCATCCTGACCGAGGCCGCTCCGGAAGAACTGCTAGCCCGCGTCCGCCAGGCCGTTTGGAAGCGCCACCGCGTCGACACGCGGAACGTCCTTAAGATCGGCGACCTCGTCATGGACCT
>DASSZB010000141.1:0-3911 GCA_035702935.1 Dehalococcoidia bacterium | reverse complement strand
GGACACTCACCGGTTCCTTCGTCAATCTGATATGAAGCGCGGCGGCAAGGACGACGTGTTCTACCTGTTCGACGAGGGGACGCAGAGACCCGTCCCCGCCCCGCGGCGGACATTGCGGCTCGGCGGTCTGCTACCGGCGCTGGAAGGCGAATTCGAGGTCCACACCACTGATGGTCCCGTCAGGGTCGCCCCAGCCTTCCAGCTGCTCAGGGAGCGTTTGGACGCGGAGTACACACCGGAGACCGCATCGACGACGTGCGGAGTGCACCCGGAGGACATCCGCAGCCTTGCCCGTGAGATAGCGTCATCACGTGCCGTTTCCGGCGTAGCCGGCGCCTCGATCTCCAAGTACTACCACGGCGACCTGATGATGCGCGCCCAGATACTGCTCTTCGCCCTGTGCGGTCAGATGGGCAGGAAGGGTGCCGGGTACGACACGCTCCCATTCCTGATCGTCGACGGCACGATGAGCGCCCCGTCCGCAACAGGTTTCGGCCGGCTCGATTCACTGCGGGCAATGCTGCCCATGCTGCCGTCCTTTGCGGCGCACAGACTCAAAGGCCTTACCAGCGAGATGGCCACGTTCGAACTAATGCGGGGAGCCGGTCTGAAGAGGTTCGTCAGCGCGGCACTCTTCTGGTACTACCATGGCGGACTGCGGGAAATCAGCGGCAAGAGCAGGCAGTGGGATCCATACCTTGAGAAGGACGTTGAAGAATACCTTACCGACGCCGTGCGCAAAGGCTGGCAAGTCCCGCCTCCGACAGCATCACCGAAGGTATTCTTCTCATCGGGTGGTAACCCGCTGCGGCGAGTGCGGGGAGGTCACCGGCTCCTCGAGGAGCTCGTGCCTAAATTGGACCTGATTGTCAGCGTGGACCTGCGCATGAGTTCCACCGCACTGTACGCGGACTATGTCCTGCCTGCCGCGTCCTCCTACGAGAAGTGCGACGTCAACGAATGGTACACGCCGCTCGCGCCCTTCGCCCATGTCACGAACGCCGCAGTCCAACCGCCGGGCCTGGCGAAACCTGAATGGGAGATCATGGTTCTGCTCGCCGCGAAGGTCGAGGAGCGAGCGCTTGCACGAGGAATTGCTGGGTATACGGGTGCCGAAGGCGAGCGCCGCCGCCTGAAGGGCCTAGTACGCCGCATGACCGTTGGCGGCAAGTTCGCGGCCTCTGACCACGAGAAGATGGCGGCGGCTATCGTCGGCGCATCCAAACACCTCGGGGTCTCGTCGTGGGGTGACTTCAAACAGACCGGATTTCAGCGTTTCGTGGGGCTGGGATCACACCCCGCTAACGCCGGTAATGCTGGAGACCTCCGCGCGGACGACACGTTTGCGCCGCAAACCTGGCGCACGCAGAAGAAGGTCCCGTGGCCCACGATGACGCGCCGCATCCAGTTCTACATTGACCATCCTCTGTACCTGGAGCTCGGGGAGGAGTTGCCCATTCATAAAGATCCCCCGCTGTCAGGCGGCGATTATCCGCTCACGATGACCGGCGGGCACAATCGCCACAGCATTCATGGTTTCTTCCGCGCGAACCCTCTCACGCTTGAGCTTGAGCACGGCGAGCCCACAATCTCAATGTCCACCTCAGACGCAAACAACCGCGGCATAGAGGACAATGAACTCGTACGAGTGCACAACGATATCGGTGAGTTCCTGATCCGGGCGAAGATATCAGCGGCCGTGCGGCCCGGCCAGGTCATCGTCTACCACGCCTGGGAAAACTACCAGTTCCAGGGCGGCACCGGCCATCGCAACGTCATCCCCACGCCAATGAACCCCGTGGAGCTTGCCGGCGGTTACTTTCACATCCAGCACACCCCCGCGATACTCCAGCCCGGCCACAACGACCGCGATACGCGCGTCGACGTAGCGAAGTTGAAGAACCGCGTAGCCCCATTACAAAGTTGACGACAATTTGAGCTTTCGCACACAGGTGCCGCATGGATCGCTATACTTAAGTATCTGATTTCTGAAACTCTTCAGGTATCTGCGATCATGTCGGTTTCCCATATCCCCCGGCGCGAGATGGACGGGCTCGAGGGTCTACCCTCGGCCGACGCCAGCCAGAATTACTGGCTGGAGGCTTCCGCATACCTGGCGCCGCCGCTGATTGACGGTCTGACCAGGCGCAACGCTGACGAGCCGACGTGGATAGAACCCATCGACGGGACGCTCCTCATGGCCGACATCTCCGGTTTCACGAAAATGTCGGAGCGCCTCGCCGAACTCGGCAAAGAGGGCGCCGAGTGGCTGACCAACACGATCAACATCTACTTCCAGAGCATGCTTGACACCGCCACCCGGCAGGGGGGGGCCAACCTGAAGTTTGGCGGGGACGCGCTGCTGCTGTTGTTCAGCGGCGAAGGCCACGCTGAACGCGCGGTGCGGGCAGCCCTCGGCATGCAGGCAGCGAACAGGCGCCAGCTCGCCGTTCGCCTGGGGCGCGAACGCATCCGCCTAAAGATGAGCATCGGCGTTCATTCAGGTCGTTTCTGGTCCTGTGTTGCGGGGCTTCCGGAGCGCCGAATGCAGCACTTCGTGCTCGGCCGCGACGCAAGTTACGTTGCCACGGCCGAAGCCGTCGCCGCAACAGGTGAAGTCGTTGTTACGGCCAGCACCAGGGAAATGCTGCCCTCCTCCCACCTGCAGGCCGTGCCGGAGAACGAAGGGCTCTTCCGTGTCCTTTCTCTGGGCCGCGACAGCTCGGCCCCATTCGCTTCCACGCGGCCAATGCTGAATGCCGACCTGACCAACATCGCGGCCTATCTACCACCGCCGATAGCCTGGGCCATGGAAACTCCCGAGCAGGCGGCGCTCATTACGGGCGAGCATCGCAAGACGACGATCATCTTCGTCCACATGATGGGCATCGATGACATGATCGCCCAGGAGGGGCCGCTGGTCGCCCTCGCCGAACTAGACAAGTACGTGTCCGCCGTCGTGCGCCTCACCCAGAAATACGGCGGGTTTGTCGCCGGTAGCGACATCTACACCGAAGGCGCAAAGGTCATCCTGGCCTTCGGCACGCCGGTGGCGCGGGAGGACGACGCCGCCAACGCCCTGCGCCTGGCGATAGAGTTGCACAACCTCCTCCCCGAAATGGGCCTCCGCATCCAGCACCGCATTGGCGTCAACACGGGATTCGTTTACGCGGGTGATGTTGGCTCTGAATACCGCCGCGAATACACAGTCATTGGCGACGCAGTCAACCTCGCAGCGCGACTGATGAGCGCCGCCGAGAGCGGCCAGATCATGGCATCAGCTCGTGTGATAGAAGACGCTGGGCCGAGCTTCATTACGCGTGAACTCGCACCCATTAGCGTCAAGGGCAAACGCAACCCAATACGCGTGCACCTCGTGGATGGCGAAGCCGAGTTGGCTCCCGTCACATCGGTGGAGCGTGCAACGACGCTGATAGGGCGAGAAGCGGAGCTAGACCTTCTACGCGGCATTTGCAGGGAGGTCGAACAGGGATCACCGCGTACTGTTGTCCTGCGAGGCGCGCCCGGCATCGGGAAATCGCGGCTCACCGCCGACTTCCAGGATTACCTCCGCGCTCGCGGCTGGTCGGTCCACGGCTCCCGGTGCCAGGCGCATCTCGAGAACACACCATTCTCAGCTTGGGCCGGTATCCTCTACAGCCTGCTCGATGTAGATCTCCGGGAAACGCCTCGCCAGCGCGTCTCAAGGGTCGCGCATACGGTAGAGCGCCTCGCCCCTGACCTCGCCGCGATGACCCCGCTTCTGGGCGCCATCATCCCGCTCGACATCCCGCAGAACGAGGCCACACGGCCGCTCGATGAAGAAGCCAGGAGGCGCAGGCTCTTTGAGTTGGTTACCGCATTAGCCGCCGCATCGGCCCGAGCGCGTGCGACAGCGCTGGTCCTGGAAG
>DASSZB010000046.1:0-2226 GCA_035702935.1 Dehalococcoidia bacterium | reverse complement strand
CATGAAGGCGGCAACGCCCGTGCCGGTGGCGACGTCAAGGATGCGCTCGCCCGGCTGCGGGTCAAGCATCTCCAGGCATTTCTCTGAGCTGGGGGTCAGCACCGGAACAAAAAACTGGTCGTAATCCTGGACAGCCTTGTCCCAACCGTAGCGCTGTACGCGCCGATGGAGCTTCGCTTCCACAGGGGTTACTTCCTGGCCACCGCTGTAATCTGCAGCTCGCGGGTGACGGGGACTGCGCGCTCGAAGGAGCCGAGCAGCGAGCTGTGGCGGTCGGCGAAGTCCACGAGGTCGTGGATCGCTTCTTCAGGCGCCGGGCTGGAGATGATCGCCTTGTATCGCATGGCGCTCCAGCCGGGCGGCGTGGTGTCGTCCAGACCGTAGAGGGCGTTGCCGGGGTAGTCGGCTTCCACGATGACTTCTACGGAGTCCAGTGGGATCTCGCGGACGGCGGCCCACATGACGTAACCCATGGCGATGCAGCTTCCCAGCGCGGCGCGGCCGAGGACGCCGGGGTCGGGGCCGAGACCGTTGCCACCGTCGCCGGGCATTTCATCGGCCACAAGTTTCCACTGGCCGTCCTCGATGTCGCAGGTGGTGCCGTCGCGGATGCGGCATACGGTAGTGGCGGTGCCGCGTCCGATCGAGGGACGTCGGGAGAGGGCCTTGATGTTGCGCTCGATGGCGGTCTTCAGGTCTTTGGCGTCAGCCATGGCCTGGCCTTCCTTTCAGGCATGGTTTACCGGGTATGTCGATTCTAGCGCAATGCGCCGCGGGTTGGTTTGAGACCCCCTGTGAAATGGTGTATCACACGGCGGAGACGGGTGGGCGCCTGGTCGCCCAGGGGCGCGCCTCCTCCAGCTGGGCCGCCAGGCGGAAGAGGGTGGCTTCATCGCCGAAGCGGGCGGTGAAGTGGGCGCCGACGGGGAGGCCGGCCTCGTTCCAGTACAGCGGCACGCTCATGGCGGGCTGGCCGGTGGCGTTCTGGATCGGGGTGAACGGCACGTATTTTGCCGCCCGCTCGAATCCTGCGCGGGGGTTGTCCGGCGTTGGGTCCAACTCGCCGAGCTTGAGCGGGGGCTCCGCCAGCGTCGGCGTGAGCCACAGGTCGTAGTCCTGCATCCAGTGGGCGACGGAGCGTGACATCTGCTGCAACTGAGTGATACCGATGAGGTATCGAGGTGCGGTCACCTGCTGGCCTGCCTCGTAGAGCGCCCATGTCAGTGGTTCGAACTCGTCGGGTGTTGGCTTCTTCCCCAGGAGTGGCGCCAGGCTGTCGATGCCCTGGGCGGTCCCCGCTTCCCACATGGCGATGAAGGCGTCGGTGAGTTGCTCGCCGTTGATGGGCGGGGAGGCCTCGATGAGTTCGTGTCCCAGGTCCTCGCACAGGGCAGCCGCGTCCTTGACCGCTGCCACGCAGTCGGGGTGCAGCTCGACGCCCGTTGCCGTCCGCAGGGAGAAAGCGATGCGCAGGCGGCCGGGATCGGCGCCCACCTCCTGCGTCCACGGGCGCTCCGGAGCCGGGGCATAGTATGGGTCGCCGATGTCCGGCCCCGCGGTGGCGTCCAGGAGCGCGGCGCTATCCCGGACAGAGCGGGTGAGGGCGTGATCGGCGACGAGGCCGCTCATCTGGTCCCCGAAGAGGGGCCCCTGGGGCGTGCGGGCGCGGGTCGGCTTCAGGCCGAAGACGCCGCAACACGATGCCGGTATGCGGATGGAGCCGCCGCCGTCATTGCCGTGCGCCATGGGCACGAAACCGGCGGCTACCGCGGCCCCCGAGCCGCCGGAGGAGCCGCCGGTGCTGTGGCCGGTGTTCCAGGGGTTCTTCGTGGCGCCGAAGAGCTTCGGTTCCGTGGTAGGCACGAGCCCGAGTTCAGGTGTGTTTGTCTTGCCCACCACGATGAGTCCGGCCCGCTTGTAGCGGCGCGTCAGCTCCCTATCGATGGGGGCGATGATGTCCTTGGAGAAGACGGAGCCGCTGGTGAAGCGGACGCCCGCGTACATCGGCCCCAGGTCCTTCATCAGGAACGGCACTCCGGTGAAGGGGCCTTCCTGCAGGGGGCCCTCGGCCATCTTGCGGGCAATGTCATACATCGGGGTGACGACGGCGTTGATCTGCGGGTTGACGCGCTCAATACGCTCGATGGCCGCTTCCACGAGCTCGATCGGCTTCACTTGCTTCTTGCGTACGAGCTCAGCCTGGGCGGTGGCGTCAAGGAGGGCGAT
>DASSZB010000435.1:0-3093 GCA_035702935.1 Dehalococcoidia bacterium | reverse complement strand
CAAGGGACCGGCCACCAGTAAGCACTTCTTCCAGTACACCAAAAGCGTTCCCCGCGACGTATTTCTCGCGCACGAGCCTCCGGCCGTTCTCGCTGAGGCTCGTCCACAGCGCGAGGTCCGATAGTAGGCTTGCGACAATCCCGGCCATTGTGTCGTCATCTTCCGCAATCAGCATGTGTTCGCCCGGTGTGGCGTCGATGCCCTCCGCTGCCTCCCGGCTGGCCACCACCGGTAGCCCGCGCGCCAGCGCGTTCAGGATCTTCAGCTTCGTGCCGCCGCCGCTGCGTGTCGCCTCAACGAAAACGCGCGCTATACCGTACAACTCCTCGGCATCCGCCACCGGTCCCGCGTATTCGACACCCGTCGTCCGCCGCGCCAGCCGCTCCAGGGCCGGTGGCGCGTCCCGGCCCGCAACCACGAGTCGCGCCCCGGGTACCTGCCGAAGCACCGCGGGAAACACGCGGGTAATGAAACGCTCCAACCCCTCGATATTCGGCTGCCAGCTCAAGGTCCCGAAGTAGAGGGCCACCGGCTGTGAACCCTCGAAGGCCAGTGGCGGCAGCTCCAGCAGCGAGGCGTCTGGCAGGTTGGGCAGCACCCATGCGCGCGCGCGGTCCGCGCCGATCGCCACCAGCGCATCCCGGTCCTGCTCCGACACCGCGAACATGTGATCAAACCGCTGCAGGATCCCGGCCTCATACGCGCGCACCCGCCGCGCCTCCCGGCGCACCAGCACGCCCCGCGGGCCGCGCTCCAGCCGTGCCTGCCGCTCCCAGATCACGTACTCCGCGTTATGCTCGTGCAGGAGCTTCCGCCCCCTGAAGCCTTCCGGCAGGTATTGCGCCATCAGCCAGCCGTCCACGAAGACGGCATCGGAATCCGCGGTGTTGAGCACCTGCGTGACCAGCCGGGACATCTCGCTGCTGCGGTTGCGCTCGATGCTGAGCGGGACTCCGGAGAGATAGCTGCGCAGCAGGGACACCGGGTTCCGCCCCCGGTCGAGCACGACCCAGCGGACGTCACCGAAATCGGCGGCCCACCGCCGCTGGTCATCATCCGGCTCGCGACGAGTCAGGCACAGTACCGAGAGGTCATGCCGTGCCCGCAGGTAATCGAGAATGCTGAGAGTTTTGATCCGGGCGCCGTTGTCCGGCGGATACGGAAACTGGAAAGTCAGGAAGAGAATGCGCATGGTGACCAGCCGGTAGCCTTCGCTACCAACTGTCCACTACCCGCTCTGCACTGTCCACTGTGCACTACCTGGCCCCCTTCTTGCTGGCCACCAGGCTCAGGGTCTTCCAGAGTATGCCCAGGTCGCGGGTTATCGGGTGTCGCCGGACGTACTCCAGGTCGTACCGCACCTTCTCGTAGTGCGTGATGTCGGAGCGGCCGTTCACCTGCGCCAGCCCCGTCATCCCCGGCTGCACCAGGTGGCGCTGGCGGAACGGCTCCGGCCAGTGGTTGACGATCTCGGGAATGTCGGGCCGCGGGCCCACGATGCTCATATCGCCGCGCACCACGTTCAAGAGTTGAGGCAGCTCGTCCACCGTCGTCTTCCGCAGCGCCCAGCCGATCGGCGTCGCGTTCTTGGGCCGACCCTTCGGGCTCAGCAGGCGCTTCCGCAGGTCGCCCAACGGCAGGCGGTCCAGCAAGTCGTGCTTCGTCTTGTGGTGGTGCATCGTGCGGAACTTGAAGAAATCGAACTCCCGCCCGTTCAGCCCCACGCGCTTCTGGCGGATCAGCACCGGCCCGTCCGAGTCCAGCTTGATGACGGCCGCCGCCAGCGCGAACACCGGCCACAGGATGGCCACAGCCGTCCCTGCAGCCGCTACGTCGATGATGCGCTTAGCCGGGTGGGTGGGCCCGCAGACTACATTCCCCGGGATTCCGTCGTACTCGTGGTGCTCCGGCACGGGCGGCTCCTCAGGTTCCGGGGCGTGCTCGTGCTTTGGCGCTCCGTTGCGCGATGGCCGTAGCCGGGGCGCCGTCGCCGCCTGGTACGGTTGGGCCTTCATGTAATCGCGGGGCTGGTCTGGCATATCTCTAACCTTTAGCACGGTTCTACGCGGATTACAACGCCCGCCGCAGTGCGACGGTTACTGCGCTGGCGAAGAAAATTGGTGTCCGCAGGCGCTCATCCTGAGGTTCTCCGTGGATGAGTGGAGACGGCTCGCATGTGGTCCGCCAGCGCTTCCTGCCAGGGCCGCAGCGTGATCCCCAGCCGCGCGCCGTTGTTGTTCGCGATCGCTGTAAACGGCGGTTTCCGGTATGGTAGCTCGAACTCGGCCATCGGCGCCGATTCTATCGGGACGTCCGTCATCCCGGCCAGCCGCAGGATCTCGGCCGCCCACTCGAAGCGCGAGCACCACCCCGAGTTCGTGAAGTGGTACAGCCCGTACGCCTCCGTCCGGACGAGCCTAGCGATCGCCTCCGCCAGGTCCACCGTCCACGTCGGCGAGGCGAGCTCATCCGTCACCGCTCGCAGCTTGCCATCCCGCTGAGCCGCCTGCAGGATCTTCTCCGGGAAGCTCACCCGCCCTGGCCCGTACAACCACGATGTGCGCACGATGTACCGCGCCTCGAGCGTCCCCGCCACCTGCCTCTCGCCCTCCAGCTTCGAGGCCGCGTACGCGTTTACGGCGTTGGTCGCGTCGACCTCGTCGTAAGGCGAGCCTTTCTCGCCGTCGAACACCTCGTTGCTGCTGACGTACACCATCGCCGCGCCCGCCTCCCGGCAGGCCTCGGCCACGATCCCCGCCCCACGCCCGTTCACGAGCATCGCCCGCTCCGGATCCCGCTCGCACCCTGCCGTGTCCGTCCACGCGGCCGCATGCACCACGACCTCCGGCCGCGCCTCTGCCAGCGCCCGCCGCACAGCGCCTGCATCCGTGATGTCCAGCTCCCCGTGTCCCAACGCTACGACGTCGTCCACCAGCGCCACGACAAGCGCTCGGCCGAGTTGTCCGTTCGCACCGGTGATCAGGATGCGCATGGGCGCACTCACGCTGTTAGCGTGGCGTCGGATCGCACGCGTCGCGGAGCATCTCACTGGCGCGTGCCCCCACCGCCGCCCGTGCTTCTTTCGGAATGTCA
>DASSZB010000271.1:0-2209 GCA_035702935.1 Dehalococcoidia bacterium | reverse complement strand
TGAGACCATCCGCTCCGCCGTCGCGGAGTTCCGGGGGGTCCGCCGCCGCTTCGAATTCATCGGCGAGGCTGCGGGTGTCCGGGTCATGGACGATTACGCGCACCACCCAACCGAGGTCCGGGCCACCCTGGCCGCCGCCCGGCGCCGTTTTCAGGGCCGCCGGCTGGTCTGCCTCTTCCAGCCCCACACCTACACCCGCACTGCCTACCTATTGGAAGAGTTCCGCACCTGCTTCACAGACTGCGACGCCCTCTACATCGCCGACACTTATGCCGCCCGGGAGGAGCCATCCGCCGGCATGGACGCGGAGCAACTCGCCCGCGAGATCACATCGCCGCCCGCGATGTACGCCGGCAGCGTTCGCGAAGCCGCGGCAACGGTAGCGGCAGACCTGCGCGCCGGCGACGTCTTCTTTACCGTGGGCGCCGGCGATGTCAATGAAGCCGGCCCACTGGTGATTGACGCGCTGAGGGCGAGGGCAGAGGCATGAAGACAAGCCCTGAGTTCCTTGAGCAACTGCGCGCGATCGGCCCCGTGCGGCTCGATGAGGCCCTCTCCCGCCACGTCACGTTTGGCGTCGGCGGGCCCGCCGATGTCTTCTTCGCAGCCACGACTGAGGACCAGCTCCGTGGCGCTTATGCGCTTGCGAAGCAGCACGGCGTGCCGGTCTTCATCTTCGGTTCCGGCTCCAACATCCTCGTTGGCGACAAGGGGGTCCGCGGGCTCGTCATCGAGAACCGCACGGAAAGCGTCGAGGGACCCGTGCAGAACGGCGCCGGGCTCAAGGTCCGCGTCGCCAGCGGCGTCTCCTTCGCCGCGCTGGCCAGGCGCCTCTCCGCTTCCGGATACGGTGGCCTGGAATGGGCGGCCGGTATCCCCGGCAGCCTCGGCGGCGCCGTGGTCACGAACGCCGGGGCATACGGCTCCGCCCTGTCAGACGTCCTGAAGTCGGCCAGGCTCGCGGACGAGCAGGGCCAGGTCATCGAAATCGCGCCCGGCGACCTGCAGCTCACTTACCGCGAAAGCGCGTTCACCCGGGGCGCCGTGCGCGACCGTATCGTCCTTTCTGTGGACCTCCGCGTTCAGCAGGGGGACGCCGCTGCCCTCAAGGCGCGCGTCAAGGAACTGGATGAACAGCGCAAGGCGGCCCAGCCGCCGGGCCGCAACTGCGGCTCAGTCTTCAAGAACCCGCCCGGCGAGTACGGCTCCTGGTGGTACGTGGACCAGGTGGGCCTGCGCGGGCATCGCATCGGCAACGCCTGCTTCTCCGAGCAGCACACTAATTTTATCCAGAACCTCGGCGGCGCCACCGCCGCAGACATCACGGGACTCATCCGCCTCGCGCAGGACCGCGTCCGCGAGCGCTTCAACGTCCAACTGGAGACCGAAGTCTTCCTCGTCGGGGAGTTCGCATGACCGCCCGCCGCAAGCGCTTGAAGGTCGGCATACTTTTCGGCGGCCGCTCCGCCGAGCACGAGGTTTCCGTGGTGTCGGCGCAGGGCGTCATGGGAGCCATCGACACGGCCCGCTTCCAACCGGTGCCTATCGGAGTCTCCCGGCAGGGCACCTGGCTGACGCCGGCCCAGACCGAGCGGGCGCTCGACCGCATCCGCTCAGAGCGGCTTAAGAGCCTGGATGAGCCCCTGGGGGACGGGATACTTTACCGCGTGCAGGCGCTGGCGAGCCTCCGCCGCGTCGACGTCGTCTTCCCGCTGATTCACGGCACAAACGGCGAAGACGGCACGCTGCAAGGACTCCTCGAGCTGGTTGGGGTCCCATATGTCGGCGCAGGCGTTGCCGCCAGCGCCCTCGGCATGGACAAGGCCCTGCAGAAGACGTTCTTCCGCCACCACAACTTCCCGATCGTCGATGACGTGCAACTGCTGGCGTCCCAATGGCGCAACGACCCGCGGGGCGTCGCCGCAGGCGCGGAGGCGGTCATTGGTTACCCCGCCTTCGTGAAGCCGGCTAACAGCGGCTCCAGCATCGGCACCGCCAAGGCGCGCTCCAGGGAGGACCTCGAGGACGCCATCGCCGAGGCATTCCGATACGACCGCAAGGTGCTCGTGGAGCGGGCGATTGACGGCCGCGAGGTGGAGGTCGCCGTACTGGGGAACGACGAACCCGAGGCGTCACCTGTGGGAGAGATCACGTACAACGCCGAGTTCTACGACTATCACGCCAAGTACGAGGACGACACCACCCAGTT
>DASSZB010000212.1:0-14666 GCA_035702935.1 Dehalococcoidia bacterium | reverse complement strand
ATCGGCCTCCACCGTCCTGCCGGACGCGAGGGTAAGGGCGAGGGACTCGGGCTGGGTCGCGCATTCGACGACGGTTTCCCCGGTAAAGAAGCGCACGCCGAGGGATTCCATGGCGCTCTTCAATACGGCCCATACGTCGCGGTCCAGGAAATCGAGGAGCTCCGTGCGGTTGTCGACGAGCCAGACGTCGACACCGAGTGCGGCGAAGACGCAGGCGTATTCGCAGCCGATGACGCCGCCGCCGATAACGGCCATGCGGCCGGGCATGAAGTCCATGTTCACGATCTGGTCCGAATCCCAGACGCGACGGTCCTGGAAGGGAAAGAATTCGGGCCTCCGCGGCGACGAACCCGTGGCGATGAGGATGACGTCGGCCTGGAGGAGGACAGGATTGCCGGCATCTCCGGCCACGCTCAGGGTATGAGGACCGGTGAACGAGGCGACGCCGTGGTAGAAGTCGATTTCGTGGCGTCGCAGGTTTTCCGCGATGGCGTCGCGTTCGGCGGAGGTTACGCGGCGCTCGTGGACGAGGAGGTCCTGGACGGTGGCGCCCCGGCGGATGGCCAGGTCCACACCGAAGAGCTGGCGGGAGCGAAAGCCGGAGAGGGCGAGGGCCGTTTCGCGGAGTGTCTTGCTGGGCAGGCTGCCGGTGTTGCAGGATGCGCCGCCCAGGAGCGTCTCAGATTCGATGATCGCGACGCGCTTGCCGAAGTAGGCGGCTTGGGCCGCGCCCTTCTCTCCAGCGGGTCCGGAGCCGATGACGATCAGATCGTAGTGTTGAACGGTGGAACCTCGCGCTTTGATGGGCCGGACGATGGGACATATTCTACCAGCGGGCGCGGCCTCTGGCGGCCCGTGCTAGGGCTGCTTCCCTGGGGGCGGTGGGGTGTAATTGACGGAGGCACGGCAGTGTGTTCCATTGAAGCCTCAGCAATCCCGCCAGGAAGGATTTGAGTGGCACAACCATACGAGCCGAAGCCGCCGATTGCCGTGCGGTTCTACTATGGATGGGTCATCCTGGGCGGGTCGGTGCTGGCGATGGCGCTGGGCAGTGGCGTCTCATTCTGGGCGTTCGGTCTGTACATCGACCCGATGGAGGATGAGTTCGGCTGGTCCCGCGCCGAGGTCTCGGCGGGTTTCTCGGTGTCGCTGGCGATCAGCGGGCTGTCGGGTCCGTTTGTCGGGCGGTGGATCGACCAGCGCGGGGCGCGGTCGGCAATCCTGGTCGGGGCGGTTCTGACATCGGGCACGTACCTGCTGCTGGCGACGACGAGCTCGCTCTGGCAGTGGTTCCTGTTCCTTTCGATCAACGCGGTCTTCCGGCAGATGATGTTCTTCATCCCGTTCCAGGTCCTGATCTCGCGCTGGTTCGACAGGAAGCGGGGCGTGGCGCTGGGGATCCTGGGCACGGGCTTTTCGCTGGGAGGCTTCGTGGTTTTGATGATGGCGTTCGTCATCGATGAGGTCGGCTGGGACGGGTCGTTCGTGTTCTCGGCAGTGGCGGTACCGACGCTCTTCATCCCGCTGGCGGTCTTCGTCCTGAGAAACGATCCTGCGGAGGTCGGGGCGTATATCGACGGTGAGTCGCACGAGGAAGCGCAGGAGCGCCGCCGGGCGGGTCCGCTCGTAGGCCTGACGGCGAGGGAGGCGCTGGCGACGCCGCTGTTCTGGCTGCTGGCGGCGGCGATGACGCTTTTCTTCTTCGGTGTTTTCGGCTGGCTGGTGCACCAGGTGCCGTTCTACGAGTCTGTGGGTGTCAACCGCGGGGTGGCCGCTATGCTAGTGACGATCACGGCGGCGGGAGGGATCCTGGCGCGGCTGGCGTTCGGATTCATCGTCGACCGGTTCGAGCGCGTGGAGAAAGCGGCGATGGGGCTGTTGACGTTCCTGACGGCAGCGTTCGTCGTGCTGCTGATCAACTCCTCAGCGCCCGGGATCACGATCTTTCTAATACTGTGGATCGTTGGGAGCGGTGGCGGGCCGTTGCTGGAACCGTTGCTCCTGACGCGGTCGTTCGGGCTGAAACACTTCGCGACGATCCTGGGGACGCTGGGGGTGGTGGAGACGATGGGCATCGTGGCGAGTCCGACGCTGATAGGCGCGATATTTGATGGCACGGGGTCGTATGACCTGGCGCTGGTGATACTGGCGAGCGCCCTGGCGTCGGCGTTCGTGCTGTTCTTCTTCGCGTTGCGGCTGGCGCCGCCGGTGGCGGCAGCGGAAGCGCGGGCGCCGAGCTAATGGCGGCCGCGGGGCCCTACCGAGTGGAGGATGGCGTCCGGCGGGGCGGAAGTGTGACGCGCGTCACTTTTACGGGGCGCTCGCTGCCTGATACAATGTGCGGCGTACGCCCTTACGGGCCGCCCCCATAGCCCCGGAGCTTCCCCCCAACGCCCTATGGAATCGACCATTACTGCCGGAATTGACCAGGAACGCATAAAAGCCGCTGTCAGCGAGATTATCGCTGCGATCGGCGAGAACCCTACTCGGGAAGGGCTGCTGGAGACGCCGCGGCGCATCGCCCAGATGTACGCGGACCTGTTCTCCGGGCTGTACGAGGACCCGCGCGGGGTGCTGGCGACGGGCTTCGAGGAGGCGCACAAGGAGATGGTGGTGCTGAAGAACATCCCCTTCTACTCGTTGTGCGAGCACCATTTTCTGCCGTTTCACGGGCAGGCTCACGTGGGTTACGTGCCGGAGGGCCGCATCGTCGGCGTGAGCAAGATCGCGCGGGCGATAGACATCCTGGCGCGGCGACCGCAGATGCAGGAGCGCCTGACGAGCCAGATCGCGGACGCGATCATGGATGGGCTGCAGCCGGACGGCGCGGCGGTGGTGATCGAGGCGGAGCACCTGTGCCTTTCGATGCGCGGGGCGCAGAAGCCGGGCACGGTGATGGTGACCTCGGCGATCCGGGGTGGGTTCCGGCGGAGGGGCGTGACGCGGAGCGAGTTTCTTTCACTGGTGCAGGGGAGGTAGGTATCAGGTGCTCGGGTTCAGGTGTCAGAGAGGGGCGGTCGCCGGTCGATACTCCGGGGCGAGCGATTAGTATGGCGCTGACGGTCGAGCGGGCGGATATTGCGTCCCTGGAGCCGGAGTGGCGGGAAGCGCTGGCGGCGTGCCCGCGGCGCTATCCGTTTTACTCGCCGACGTGGTTGCAGCACTGGTGGGATGTGTTTGTCGATGACCACGAATTGGTGTTGCTGGCGGTGCGGGACGGAGAGCGCCTGGCGGGCGTGTTGCCATTCATGCGCACAGGCAACCAGATAACTTTCGCCGGGGACACGGAGATCTGTGACTACATGGACATGATCGCCCCGGGGGGCGACTACGCGGCGCTATGGACAGCGGCCCTGCGTTCGTTAGGTGAGGAACCGTGGGAAGAGATCGCCCTCTGGGCGGTGCGCGAGGATTCTCCTACGGTCGCGGCGCTGCCGGAGGCGTGCCGCGAGCTGGGGCTGACGTTCGTCTCAGAGCAGGAGGACGTCTGCCCGCAACTGGAGCTGCCGGGTGACTGGGAGGAGTACATCTCCAGCCTGGGGAAGAAGGACCGGCACGAGCTGCGGCGGAAGCTGCGGAAGCTGCCCCAGGCGGGTGCAGTGGAGGTGGAGGTCCTGGAATCGCCGGCTGAGGTGGAGCCGGCGCTGGACGACTTCCTGCGCATGCACCGAGAGTCCCGCGCGGACAAAGCCAACTTCATGACGGACCAGATGGAGGGCTTCTTCCGCAAGGTGGTGGTGGCGCTGGCCGCGGAGGGCGTGGCGGAGATGACGTTCCTGAAGCTGGCGGACGTGCGGGCCGCCTGCCTGCTGTGCTTCAAGGCCGGCGACGATTACCTGCTGTATAACAGCGGATACGACCCAGCGTACGCTGGGTTCTCCGTGGGGTTGCTCTCGAAGGCGCTGGCTTTGCAGAGGGCAATCGAGCGTGGCTACAAGCGGTTCGATTTTCTGCGGGGGCACGAGCACTACAAGTACGACCTGGGGGCGCGCGACGTGAATGTTTACCGGTGCGCAATCCGCCGGGCTTGACGTGCGTATTATTATCGAAGGCACGTTTCGAGGAACAAGGAACAAGGAACAAGGAACAAGGAACAGGGATTAGGTGTGTAACATAGCGGTCACGAGCGTGCATACGTCGCCGCTGGCGATGCCCGGGACGCGGGACAGCGGCGGGATGAACGTGTACATCCGCGAACTGTCGCGGCAGATGGCGCGGCGGGCGCACACGATGGATGTGTTCACGCGACGAACGGACCCGGACAGCCCGCAGGTGGCCGTGATCGACGAGCGGACGCGGGTAATCCAGATCGACGCGGGTCCGCCTGGAGCCGACAAGAAGTCGGTCCGCAAGTACCTTCCCCAGTTCGCGCAAGGGGTGCTAGACTTCCAGGCCGCGTCCGGCATCGACTACGACCTCGTGCACAGCCACTACTGGCTGTCCGGGCACGTAGGGCAAGTGCTGAGGACGGAGTGGCAGGTGCCGCACGTGGTCATGTTCCACACGCTGGCGGAGGCCAAGAACCGCCACCACTTCAGCGAGCGGGAGCCGGCCTACAGGGTTGAAGGGGAGCGCATCGTAACCGGCGAGGCCGACCGCATCATCTGCGCCAGCGATGGCGAAAAAGAGATGCTTGTCGAGATGTACGGCGCCAGCCCCTCGCGGGTGAATATCGTGCCGTGCGGAGTGGACACGCTGCGCTTCCGGCCGATGAAGAAGGCGCGAGTGCGCTGCAAGCTGGGGATGCCGGAAGACGAGCCGGTTGTCCTGTTCGTCGGCCGCATCGAGCCACTGAAGGGTATCGATGTGCTGATCCGGGCGGCGGCGCAGATCGAGTCGCCGTTCCGGTTGGTGATCGTCGGCGGGGACGGAAAGGATGCGGGGCGGATACGAGATCTGAAGGAGATTGCCTCGGAGGTAGGCGTGGGGAACCGGGTGACGTTCCTGGATGCGGTGCCGCACCGGGACCTGCCGCTGTACTACAACGCCGCTGACATATGCGTGGTGCCTTCGTATTACGAGATCTTCGGGCGGGTGGCGGTGGAGGCGATGGCCTGTGGGACGCCGGTAATCGCCTCGCGGGTGGGCGGGCTGAAGGAGACGGTGCTGGACGGTCGGACGGGGTACCTGGTGCCCTGGCGCTGTCCGGAGCCTTTCGCCGAGCGCCTGGAGCTGCTGCTGTCCAACGACGCGCTGAGGCGGAGTATGGGGCGGGAGGCGCGACTGGCGGCCGAGCGCTTCCGCTGGTCCAAGGTGGCGGCGCGGGTCGAGGACGTGTACCACGACCTGGTGTCACAGAACCGGGGCGTGGCCGTCGGCGCGCACGTGGCCTAGACTGAGCACCGTGCCCCGGAAAGCGAAGCAGCCAAAACGTGCGCTGGTGATCGTCGCGCACCCCGACGATGCCGAGTTCCTCTGCGGCGGGACCATCGCCAAGCTGTGTGCGGAGGGATGGGAGGTCAGTTACCTGCTGACGACGAGCGGGGACATGGGCTCCCGTGACGAGAAGATGAGCCGCCCGACACTGTCGGCGATCCGGGAGAAGGAGCAGGTGGCGGCGGCAAACGCGCTGGGTGTGCGAGAGGTAGTGTTCCTCCGCTACCCGGATGGATTCTACGAGGACACCGCCGAATCCCGCGGACGAATCGTGCGCGAGGTGAGGCGGCTGAAGCCGGATCTGGTGATCACCTGGGACCCTTTCCGGCGGACGTTCACGCACCGCGACCACCGGTTGACGGGCCAGTCGGCGCTTGATGCCATCTACCCGCTGGCGCGGAACCCGCTGGGATACGCCGAGCACTTCCTGGAAGGACTCGACGTGCACCGGGTGAACGAGGTGTGGCTCGCCGGGAGCGCCGACCCCGACCACTACGTGGATGTGACACAGTACTTCGAGACCAAGATCAAGTCCCTGCGACAGCACAAAAGCCAGATCGGGCAGGCGCCGCTGGGGGAGTTGAAGAAGCGGCTGCGGGAACGGATGCGGGAGACGGCCAAGGAGCAGGAATTTGAGCTGGGCGAGGCGTTTCGGCGGCTCAGCTGGGGATAGTGAGTAGTGCAGAGTTGATAGTGGACAGTGAAGAGTGATGGAAGATGCGGCGCAGGCGGCGTTCTGGCTGGCGACGGCCACGGCCGCGCTGGCGGCCGTGGCTTACTGGGTGCATGTGCTGGGGCTGAGGGTGACGGTGCGGCGGCTGGCGACGGACGCCGGCGAGGGGCCCGGCGTGCCGGCGGTGGAAACGGGGTCGTCGGGTTGGGCGGAGCCGGCGGGAGGGGTGGGGGCGATCGGCACTTGGGTCGTGGTGGCGCTTCTGGCGCTGTGGGGCGTCGCGCGCTGGCAGGCGGTGGACCATGCCCCGTGGTCCAACATGTACGAGTTCACGACGGCGTTCGCGGGGACGGTAGCGGCGTTCTACGCCGTCTTCGAACGGACTTATGCGAAGCGCGGCGGGCGCCGCTCGGCCCAGGCGCTGGGGGCCGTGGCGATGCCGTTGGTGCTGGTGATGCTGGTCATCGCGGTGCTGTTCTTCCCGGCGGACATCCGGCCGCTGGTGCCGGCGCTGCAGAACAGCGACCTGCTGGCTGTGCACGTGGCGACGGTGATCCTGGCGTACGGGGCGCTCAGCGTTTCGTTCGTGGCCGCTTTGTTGTACCTGGTGCAGGGTGGGAGGGCGAACCGCTTCTCGCGGCTGCCGAGGGCGCGAACGCTGGATGATATTGCCTACCGGTCGGTGATGGTGGGGTTCCCGCTGCTGGCGGCGGGGATCGCGCTGGGGGCGTACTGGGCGGATCACGCCTGGGGCCGTTACTGGGGCTGGGACCCGAAGGAGACGTCGGCGCTGGTGACGCTCCTCATCTACGGAGTGTACCTGCACATGCGCGGGCTGCGGAACTGGGCGGGAACGCGGTCGGCCTGGGTGCTGGTGGCGGCGTTCGGGGCGGTGATGTTCACGTACTTCGTGGTGAACCTGTGGGTAAGCGGGCTGCACTCCTATGCGGGGGTGTGATTGCCACTTGGCGTGTTGTCCGATTCGCGAGGTGGCAAAGACGACCCACCGGGTCGCCCCGCACGTAGATACCCGCCGATTCGGTTGACACTGTAGCGGGCCGCTGGTATCCTTTCCCTTTGGCGCTCGGACGCCGGGTCCGTGCGTTAATCTGCGGTCGGAAGACTTGGCCGGTGTGGGGCGGTGCCCCGCGGCTCGCGACCCCCGGGTTGCGCTCCAAGATCATTCCAGTCGGAAGTACTTTCGGCTATTTCTTTGGCCGCCGAAACAAGTATCGGAGAGAAGAGGGAACGCAGTTGCCGACGATTAACCAGCTGGTACGGCTAGGACGGAAGAAGGTCGTCAAGAAGACCAAGGCTCCCGCCTTGCGTTTCCATTTCAACGCCCTCAAGAACCGCATGGTCCGTGGTGAAGGCAACCCGCAGAAGCGCGGCGTCTGCACCAACGTGCGCACGCAGACCCCGAAGAAGCCGAACTCGGCGCTCCGGAAGGTGGCGCGCGTGCGCCTGACCAACGGTATCGAGGTCACGGCCTACATCCCGGGCGAGGGGCACACGCTCCAGGAGCACTCGGTTGTGCTGATCCGGGGTGGCCGTGTGAAGGACCTGCCGGGAGTGCGCTACCACATAGTGCGGGGCGCGCTGGACGCCACGGGTGTGCAGGGCCGGCAACAGCAGCGCAGCAAGTACGGGACTCGCAAGGGCGAGAAGTAGGTCTGGAGAACTCCATTGCCGCGACGCGGTAAAGTAGTCCGTCATCGCACGCCGCCAGACGCCAAGTACAACAGCGTCTGGGTGCAGGTGATGATTAATAAGGTAATGAAGAACGGCAAGAAGAGCACCGCGGAGCGCATCGTTTACGAGGCGCTGGACCAGGTTGGGGAGCGCACGAAGGAAGACCCACGAACGGTCTTTGAGCAGGCGATGCGGAACACGATGCCGGTGCTGGAAGTCCGCCCCCGGCGAGTGGGTGGCGCGACGTACCAGATCCCCCTCGAGGTCCGGCCTGCGCGCCAGATCTCGCTGGCGATGCGCTGGATCCTCGGGTCAGCGCGGGGCCGTTCCGGACGCCCCATGGCGGAGCGATTGGCCGTCGAACTGGTCGACGCCTACCGAGAGCAAGGCGCCGCCATAAAGAAGCGGGACGACACTCACCGGATGGCGGAGGCGAACAAAGCCTTCGTTCACTACAGGTGGTAGGAGTCGGAAGGCCCGCCTCTATGAGCAACTAAACTCCCGCTTTCCGGGAAGAAGTGAGTAGCATGAGTAGTTCTGTGCCCAACGAACGGGTGCGAAATATCGGGATTATCGCGCACATTGATGCCGGCAAGACGACCGTCACCGAGCGGATTCTCTATTACACGGGGATCACGTACAAAATCGGTGAGGTGGATGCCGGTACTGCCGTCATGGACTGGATGGCGCAGGAGCGGGAGCGCGGGATCACGATCACGGCTGCTGCTACCACGACGAGCTGGAAAGACTACGCCATCAATATCGTGGATACCCCCGGCCACGTAGACTTCACAGTTGAAGTAGAACGAAGCCTCCGCGTACTCGACGGGGGCGTTGTTGTGTTTGACGCGGTTGCCGGCGTGCAGAGCCAGTCGGAGACTGTCTGGCGCCAGGCGGACCGCTACCACATACCGCGCGTAGGATTCATCAACAAGATGGACCGAGTAGGCGCGGACTTCTGGAACGCCGTCGGGATGATCCGCGAAAGGCTCAACGCGCGGCCGTTGCCTGTGCAGATCCCGATCGGGGCGGAAGACGGATTCGAGGGCGTTATCGACCTCGTGGAGATGACCGCCCTCTCATTCACCGGTGACGACGAGGTGACGCCGCAGCCGATCCCCGACCACTTGCTGGAAGAGGCGAAGAAGCGCCGGGATGGGTTGCTGGAAGGCATTGCTGAAGTCGACGACCAGATGCTGATCAGCTACGTGGAACACCACGAAGTGACGGTGGCGGAGCTAAAGAAGGCGATCCGCCGCGCGACGATCGCGGGGTTGGTGAACCCGATACTGTGCGGCGCCGCGCTGCGTAACAAGGGCGTACCGCCGTTGCTGGACGCGGTCATCGACTACCTGCCGTCGCCGTTCGAGGTGCCGGCGGTGCACGGGATGAACCCGAAGACGGGCGAGACCGAGGCACGTGAGCCCAGCGAGGACGAGCCGTTCTCAGCGCTGGCGTTCAAGGTAGTGGCTGACCCCTACGTGGGCCGGCTGGTCTACTTCCGCGTGTACTCCGGAGTGGCCAAGCAAGGCCAGGGGCTGTACAACAGCACGCGCGGCCAGCGCGAGCGGTTGGGCCGCATCCTGCGGATGCACGCCAACCGGCGCGAGGACCTGGATTCGATATCGGCCGGGCAGATCGCTGCGACGGTGGGCCTCAAGCACACGTTCACGGGCGATACGCTCTGCGACGAGAGCAAGCAGATAGTCCTAGAGGCGATCAAGTTCCCGGAACCGGTCATCTCGGTGGCCATCGAGCCGAAGACGAAAGACGACCAGGAGCGGATGGGCGACTGCCTGACGCGGCTGGTGGAAGAGGACCCGACGTTCAAGGCCCGGTACGACAAGGAAACGGGCCAGACGATCATCTCAGGCATGGGCGAGCTGCACCTGGAGATCATCGTCGACCGGATGATGCGCGAATTCAACGTCGAGGCGCACGTCGGCCGCCCGGAGGTGGCCTACAAGGAGACAATCCGCCAGGCGAACAAGGCCGAAGGCCGATTCGTTCGTCAGACCGGCGGCCGCGGTCAGTTCGGTGTCGTCGAGCTCGAGGCGGAGCCGCTGCCACCGGGTTCCGGGTTCGTGTTCGAGAACAAGTTGATCGGCGGCGCGATACCGAAAGAGTACGTGCCGGCTGTCGAACAGGGTGTACGGGAGGCGCTGGATACAGGCGTGCTGGCCGGGTACCCGGTCATCGACATCAAGGTGGCACTGGTGGATGGGTCATATCACCCGGTGGACTCTTCAGAGATGGCGTTTAAGATGGCCGGTTCGCTGGGCATCCAGGAATGTATGAAGAAGGGGAAGCCGGTGCTGCTGGAGCCGATCATGAAGGTGGAAGCGGCGACGCCGGACGAGTTCTTCGGCGATGTGCTGAGCGACATCAGCTCCCGCCGCGGGCAGGTGGTGGAAGTAGACCACCGCGGGCACCTGAGAGTTATCACAGCGCATATTCCCCTAGCGGAGACGTTTGGATATGCTACGGTCTTGCGGTCTATAACCCAGGGCCGCGCGAGCTACACCATGGAATTCGATCATTACCAGGAAGTCCCCGCCTCCCTGGCCGACCAGGTTGCCGGCCGGATGCAGGGAGCAGTGCGGAGATAAGAATGGCCCGTCAGAAGATTCGCATCCGTCTCAAAGCGTTCGACCACCGCATACTGGACCAGTCCGCGGTGCTGATCGTGGAGGCGGCCGAGCGGACGGGCGCAGCGGTAGCAGGGCCGGTGCCGCTGCCGACGGCGATCGAGCGGTTCACCGTGATCCGCTCACCGCACATTGACAAGGACTCCCGCGAGCAGTTCGAGATTCGGACGCACAAGCGGCTGATCGACATCCTGGAGCCGACGTCCAAGACGGTTGACGCCCTGATGAGGCTACAACTGCCGTCCGGCGTGGACATCGAGATCAAGCTATGAGCGTTGAAGGCATCCTGGGGCGCAAGCTGGGTATGACCCAGATATTTGAGAGCGACGGCAAGGCTGTGCCTGTGACGGTAATCGAGGCCGCCCCCCTCACTGTAGTCCAGGTCAAGACGCTGGAGAAGGATGGCTACGAGGCGGTCCAGGTGGGCATCGGCACGCGCAAGCGTGTCAATTCGCCGGAGAAGGGACACATGAAGAGCCTGGGCCAGTTCCGGTATCTCCGCGAGCTTAAGGTGGACAGCATCGGCGACTGGGAGGCCGGGAAGACGGTGGGCGTGGAGATCTTCGAGCCGGGGGACCTGGTGGACGTCTCGGGCCCTTCGAAGGGCAAGGGGTTCGCCGGCGTGATGAAGCGTCACGGGTTCCACGGCGGGCCAAAGACGCACGGGCAGTCGGACAGGCCGCGGTCGCCGGGATCGATCGGTGCCGGCACCTCGCCGGGCAAGGTAATCAAGGGCATGAAGATGGGGGGACACATGGGCACGAACCAGGTGACCGTGAAGAGCCTCAGAGTCGTGCGCTCGGACGCCGCCAAGGGCATCCTGATGGTGCGGGGCGCTGTCCCCGGCACCGAGGGAGCGCTGGTCAAGGTGCGACATTCGACGAGGGGTAAGGCCCTTCGACCAGGCTCAGGACAGGCAAAGCGATGAAGCTGCCGCTCCTGAACGCTGAAGGCAAAGAGTTGCGCCAGCTCGACGTGGACGAGACCGTGTTCGGCATCGACCCGAACGGTGACGTCCTGCACCAGGCGTTCGTCACACAGCGGGCGAACCAGCGGGCGGGCACAGCCAACACGAAGACGCGGGGCGAAGTGCAGGGGAGCACGCGCAAGATCCGTATGCAGAAGTACACCGGGCGTTCCCGGCAGGGCAGCATCCGGGCGCCGCACCACGTGGGTGGAGGTGTCGTTTTCGGCCCGCGCCAGCACAGCTACGCGAAGGACCTGCCGAAGAAGATGCGCCGCCTGGCGATCCGCTCGGCACTCTCGGGCAAGGTGGCCGATGGACAGCTCGTGCTCATCGACCAGCTCGCGTTCGAGACGCCGAAGACGAAAGAGATGATACGAATCCTGAAGAACGTGGGCATCGATCGCTCGGCGCTCGTGGTAACGGGCGGGCCGGACCGGATGGTGCTGGCCAGTGCGAAGAACCTGCAGAAGACAAAGGTGCTGCCGGCGGCGTACCTGAACGTCGTGGATATGCTGAACTACAACAAGATACTGATCACTGAAGACGCCGTGCGTGTGGCGGAGCAGCTCTGGGGAAGCCGCGAAGCGGCCGCCCCGGTGAAGGCGCCGGCAAAGAGGGCAGCAGCCCCGAGGGCCGAGGCCGTGGAGGCGCCTGCCGAAGCTCCGGCCAAGCCGAAGCCTGCCCGGGCAGAGAAGGCGAAGGCCGAAGCCCCCACAGAGGCTCCAGCAAAGCCGACAGCCGCCACGGCGGCGAAGGCCAGGGCTGAAGCGCCTGCGGAGGCGCCCCCGAGGGCCGCTCCGGCGAAGCGCGTAGCCGCGAAGGCGGAAAAGGCGCCGGAAGAGGAAGCAAAGCCGGCGCGCAGGGCTCGCGCTCCGAAGGCGGAAGCGCCGGCGCCCGCGGAAGCAGAGGCGAAGCCCAAGCGCCGCACGAAGAAGACCGAGGGAGAGGGATAGGAAATGCCGACGGCACCGCACACCCTCGACGTCATCATCCGGCCGCTGATCACCGAGAAGGCAACGCGCCTGGGCGGTGAGAACAAGTACGCGTTCGAGGTCCGCAAGCACGCCAACAAGACGCAGGTCAAGGAAGCGGTGGAGAAGGGCTTCGACGTCAAGGTCACGGCGGTCAACGTGATGATCATGAAGGGAAAGCCGTTCCGTGTCCGCGGCAACCGCATCAAGCACGGTCCGGACTGGAAGAAGGCTGTCGTGACCCTGGCTGCCGAGGACAAGCTGGAGCTGTTTGAGGGCGTATAGGCATGGCGATTAAGAATTTCAAGCCTACATCACCTGGACGGCGGGGGGCGACGGGCCCGAGCTTCGACGAGATCACTCGCAAGAAGCCCGAGAAGTCGCTCGTGAAACCGTTGCGCAAGCAGGGCGGCCGCAACAACCAGGGCCGGATCACGGTCCGGCACCGGGGCGGCGGCGCCAAGCGGCGGCTGCGGGTCATCGACTTCCGGCGGGACAAGTTCGGCGTGCCGGGCAAGGTCGTTTCGATTGAGTACGACCCTAACCGCTCCGCCCGCATCGCCCTGGTCCAGTACGTGGACGGGGAGAAGCGATACATCCTGTGGCCGGTTGGCCTCAAGGTGGGTGACACGGTGATGTCCGGCCCGACCGCGGAGATCAAGCCGGGTAATGCCCTCCCGATGACGAACATCCCCCTCGGCACGGTGATCCACAACCTGGAACTGCACAAGGGGAAGGGCGGGCAGCTGGTGCGCGGCGCCGGCGGTGGTGCGCAGCTCCTGGCGCGGGAGGAGAACTACGCGATGATCCGCCTGCCGTCCGGCGAGCAGCGCAAGGTGTTCGTGGAGTGCATGGCGACGGTTGGGCAGGTGGGGAACATCGAGCACAGCCAGATCAAGGGCGGCCGCGCCGGCCGGTCGCGGCTGAAAGGCCGCCGTCCGACGGTGCGGGGTACAGTGATGAACCCGCGCGACCACCCGCACGGTGGCGGTGAAGGCAAGGCGCCCATCGGGCTGCCGGGGCCCAAGTCGCCGTGGGGGAAGCCGACGCTGGGCGCGAGGACACGGCGCCGCAAGGACACAAACAAGTACATCGTGCGCCGAAGGTACGAGGTCTAAGACATGTCAAGGTCAACAAAGAAGGGGTTCTACGCGGACCCGAGACTCGTCGAGAAGGTGATGAAGGTGCAGGCGAGCGGCCAGAAGGCCGTCATCCGCACCTGGTCGCGCCGGTCGACCATCTTCCCGGACATGGTGGGGCTGACGATCGCCGTCCATGACGGCCGGCGTCACGTGCCGATCTTCGTCACGGAGAACATGGTGGGCCACAAGCTGGGCGAGTTCGCGCCGACGCGGACCTTCCGCGGACACACGAGCAAGTCGGCGCAGATGACACAGGTGAGGAAGAAGTAGCGATGGTCGCTGTACGGTCTTTCTCGCGCAACGCGCCGGTGCCGCCGAAGAAGGCGCGCGTCATCCTGGACGAGGTGCGTGGGAAGCGGGTGGACGAGGCGATAGCCATGCTGCGCTTCATGCTATCGCCGCACGCGAAGCTGGTGGCGAAGGCAGTGCGCTCGGCAGCGGCGAACGCGGAAAACAACTACGACTTGAACCCGCGGAACCTGCGCGTCTCCCAGGCCTTTGTGGGGGACGGCGAGAGGTTCCGGCGCATGGTGCCGCGCGCCCGGGGCCGCGGCGACATAATTCACCGGCGCCGCAGCAACATCACGATCGTCGTGGAAGAGGTCCAATAGATGGGTCAGAAAGTTCACCCCCACGGTTTTCGCCTGGGATACATATACGACTGGAACAGCAAGTGGTACGCGGATAAGAACTACACGGACCTCTTGCATGAGGACCTGTCCATCCGCAAGGCGATCACCAAGATGCTGCCGGATGCGGGTATCGCCAAGGTGGAGATTGAGCGCAACGCCAACCAGATCACCGTGTCCATCCACACCGCGCGGCCGGGGATTGTCATCGGCCGTGGCGGACAGCGCGTGGACGAACTGCGCGGCAACCTGGAGAAGGTGACTCACCGCAAGGTGCGCGTCAACATCAACGAGGTGCGCGTGCCCGAACTGGAAGCTCCGCTCGTGGCCCGGGCTGTCGCTGAGCAGATCGAGCGCCGTGTATCCCACCGGCGGGCGATCAAGCAGGCGGCGCTGCGGGCAATGCAGCGCGGCGCGAAGGGCGTCCGCATCAAGATCAGCGGCCGCCTGGGCGGGGCGGACATGTCTCGCAAGGACCAGGAGCGCCAGGGGCGGGTGCCCCTGCACACGCTGAAGGCGGACGTAGACTACGGGACGTCGGAAGCTGCCACAACGCTGGGCCGCATCG
>DASSZB010000328.1:0-3489 GCA_035702935.1 Dehalococcoidia bacterium | reverse complement strand
CTGGTATCAGCAGGACAGAGCCGCCCCGGCCACTGACGACGCCTTCGCCTCGATAGAGCGGCGACCGCCGCAGCCTGAGCCACTCCAGTCCCCAGAGTAGCTCCGGCCAGAGTGAGACCTTCGCGTCTCCCAGCGGGACCTCACATTCGGCTGCTTCTATAGTCACCATCACGAATTGCCCCTGATCTAACTACGCCTGGATAGAACTTGCGGTCGCCTTTGCCGGCTACCTGAACTGCGCCGGGAACTGGTGGATGATGCCCAGGCTCAGGAAGTCCGCCATCTCCAAGATCGCCAGGTGGACCTGGTCGTAGTCGGCGATATCCTGCTGGAAGTTGCCGCCCAGCCTGTTCGCCGCCTCTTGCAGCGTCAGGTCAAGGTGCATGGTCATGTGGTGCTGGGTCTCTTCCAGGGGCCAGTTATCCGGGTTCGCGGCGTGGAGGAACGAGGCGATCTGGTCGCCGTTGGCGTACCAGGCCGTCCGTGCCGACTCGAAGCCCGCCGCGTCGCCGGCCTTTGCCGCCTGGAGCAACGTCACCGCGCCCAGGATGTGCTCGTTCAGGAGCTGGGTCAGCGCGCTGCCGGCGGCGTCGCCGTAGTAGGGCTTGATGGCGTTCCCGATGTCCACCTGGTTCTGCAACAGGCGCCCAGCGGTCTGCTCCTGGTCCGGCAGGTCCGCCGCGAAACTGACGATGAACAGCCGCGTCCAGGTGATGTGGTCCTCCCAAAGCTTGCGCATGTCCTGCCGGAACTGGACGGCGGTCTCCGTCCGCTCGATAGAGGCGCCCGTGCCGTGGGCGCCACCATGGCCACCGGGGCCGCCGTGGCCTCCGGGGCCATCCGCGTTGGCGGCGTAAACGACGCCGAGCAGCGCCACCGCGGCTACGAAAACCCCGGCCACGGCCATTGGCCACCTTTGAACTAATGCGATCATGGAAATACCTCCTTTGGGCAATGCAGCTGGGTCTTTGACAGTAATCTGGGTGTTCTCGCTGCGAGGTCACCTCCTTGCTCGTTATTAGTTGCTTTCATTACTACTATTCTTCTGGCGAAAAAAAAGCGCATCACGAGGCCCGTCCAACAACTTTCAGAATCCTCGCTATCCACGGGGCTCCACCCGTGGCCAGCCCGGCGCCCTGGAGCGCGGACCTGGCGCCATCATCCAGCATTTCCATCATCCCGGGGCCCAGGCTGCGGGCGATTTCCGCCGCGGCGATGGCGTTGCGCAGGTAATGGCCACTGAGCGATACCAGGACGCTGAGCCGGGTCACTGCTGCCCGCGCCTCGCCGTCCGGCGTCATCTCGGCCACCAGGAGCTCTTCATCATCGACCGAGAGCACGAGCCACCGGCCCTTCTGCTCCGGAACCACAGGGTAGCGGTAGATCTCGCCCCGGCAGCCGCCGCACTCTTCCGGGCAGCCCTGGATACAGAGGGTCGTGACCCGGACGCCGCGCACGGTTGCCGCGGAGATCGCGGCCGACAGCGCCCGCGCTTCATTCGACCAGTTCCCCACCAGGATGCTTTCGCGGGACCGCTCCACCAGGCCCAGGGCCCGGTTCATCACCGCCTCATATCCCTCCACGTTCCAGACGACCTCGGAAGAAGGTGTCTCCTGGACGCCGCGCAGGGCCTCTTTCGCCCGCTCGAGCCGGCCGCTCATTTCGCGGCCGATGCGGTCCAGCATGGCTTCCGCCGGCAAGGCCACGTAGCGGGTGCCGCCCTTGACGTCGATGCGGGCGGCCACTCCCCGCACCTGCAAGCGGTCCAGGACGGGGTAGATGTTGGGCCGCGGGATGCCGGTAGCCTTCGCCAGCTGGTATCCGGTGAGCTGTCCACGCTCCAGCAGGGTGACGTAGGCCCGTGCTTCGTACTCGGAGAAGCCGAGGCCCTGCATTTCGGACAGCAGATCGTTTGCAGTCATCGTAGTTACGAACAATACTACTATCCTCCGTGCCTGTCAACCCCCTCTCCTGACCTATTTTCGACTATGGCTCTCGCCGCCGCCCGCTGCTATCCTCTGCTCGATGAGTAACCGCGAACGAGACCCGGCGGAACGCGGCCACATGCGCCTCTTCTACCGCGGCTGGCGGCCAACCCGACTGGGACGTATCACGAACCGCGTTATGGCCTGGTGGTCGGCTGCGGGGTTGCCGCCATCAATCCAGCAGACGATCGAGGTGCGTGGCCGCGTATCGGGGAAGGTCCGCTCTAACCCTATCGCCATCGCTACCGTGGACGGGGAACGCTACCTGGTCTCGATGCTGGGCCCGGAGTCCGAGTGGGTGAAGAATGTCATCGCGGCTGAGGGCGAGGCTGTGCTCCGGCACGGGCGCGGCGAGAGCGTCCGGCTGGTCGAAGTGCCGGCGGAGGAGCGGGCGCCGGTGCTGCGAGAGTACGTCCGCATCGCGAACAGCGGCCGGACTCACTTTCCGGTGCCTCCCGGCGCTCCGCTGTCGGAGTTCGCGGCCATCGCGGACCGCTACCCCGTGTTCCGCATCGTCCCGCGCTAACCGGCCCGGTTCTTCCACCACTCGGCCGGCGTCACGAACTCCACGCTACCGTACCCACGGTGCGACAGGAACTCGCGGTCGGTGGTGACCACGTGCGAGGCGCCGCCGGTCACGGCTGTCTCCACCATGCGCAGATCGCCTTCGTCTTTCACCTGGAGGTCGGAGATCGAGTCCGGCGCTTCGACCCAGGCCGTCCGTGTCCGCAGGGCCCCCAGGAGCGAGGCGACCTTCTCGCGGGATGCCATCCGGCCGAGCCAGCCGCCGCCAAGCACCAGCTCCGCTTCGCGGACGGTGGCTTCTGAGGCCACGACTTCCAACTCGCCGGACAGCCAGGCCTCGACGATGCGCGCGCTGCGGCCGCCGGGGCGCGTCAGGGCGGCGATGAGGACGTTGGTATCGATGGCAATGCGCACGGACTCATTCTGCCACGAGTGGAAGGTGCAGGAGCCATCGCGGCGCAGCAGTCCGACTCATCCTTCGATACCACAGGATGAGCGGATGGAAGGGCCGGATCAGGGAATGGGGAGCGGCGGCTGTCAGGTCTCCACAGGCTGTTGAAAGGTGCATGTTATACCTGTTCCTGTGTTTACTACTTGTTCACAACTTCACACAAAATATGGCGTCCAGGCCATTGACAACTACAACATCTGGTAGTATTCTCGCCTTGCGCCATCCGAAAAGACGGGTGGCGCACACCACTCTCAGGGACCAAGAAATGTTCTGTCAAGTGAGCCGGGCACTCAGAGATCAGCAATCGGGAATCCGTCCGCGCGCCCACTCTATCACCCGTCACCTCTCACCTGTCACCTACCCATGAACTGCCCTTTCTGCGAATCTGACAACACGCGCGTGACCGACTCGCGTCCCGACGAGGGCGCGATCCGGCGGCGGCGCGAGTGCCTGGCCTGCGGCCAGCGCTTCACGACCATCGAGCGGGTGGAATTGCCGGGCGTAGTCCTGCTGAAGAAGGACGGCCGC
>DASSZB010000022.1:0-5435 GCA_035702935.1 Dehalococcoidia bacterium | reverse complement strand
TCTCTCAGCGGCTTGTCGACGTTGTGCGTGAAGTTGTGGACGTCGCCGTAGAACGCGCCCTCTGCGCCCGCACGGTCGCCGGATGCCGCGCGCTGAACGACAAGGCTTAGCGCTGTCTCTTCTTGCTGGAAGGCCTGTGATGAGAGTGGCGTTTGATCCCCGAGCGGCGCGAGAGGATGGGAGCAGGTTGAACTGCCTCCGATGGTGCCGCTCAGCAGGAAAAAGCCCCCGATCATGACAGCCACCGCCCCGGCGAAAGCGGCGAACCACACCCAATCATTACCCCGGCTGCGGGCGGCGTAACGGGCACGGCGCGGGCGCCGCGAAAAATTGGTGTTGCCGAGTGTGCGCGAGGCTCCCATTCAGCTTGCCGGACCAGGTAACCGTTATATCGTGAAGCGAGCGCGCTCGCAAGCCACGCCGGTCCGTGTTAGTTCACCGGGGCTCCTGATATAATCCGCGGCAGGAGGTTGCCCAACCCATGAAGCTGAAGATTATCATCGCCAAGCCGGGCCTCGATGGGCATGACCGCGGGGCCAAAGTGGTGGCCCGCGCCCTGCGCGACGCCGGGTACGAGGTGGTGTACACGGGGATCCGGCAGACGCCGGAGATGATCGCCGAGACGGCGTTGCAGGAAGACGCCGACATGATCGGCCTCTCCATACTTTCCGGGGCGCACCTGGAGCTGTTTCCGCGCGTCGTGGACGAGCTGAAGAAGCGCGGGATGGACGACGTGGTGCTGTTCGCGGGCGGCATCATCCCGCGCGAAGACATCGCGCAACTCGAGACGATTGGCTTCAAGGGAGTCTTTGGCCCAGGGACGTCCACCCACGACATCATCGACTTCGTGAAGAAGCACGAGAAGAACGGAGCGGCGGCCAAGGCGTGACCGGTGACCTGAGCGAACGAACTCTAAACGGAGACCGAAGGGCCCTGACCAGGGTCCTTACTTTTGTCGAGAACGGGCTGCCGGAGGGCAAGGAGGCACTGAAGGCCCTGTTCTCGCACACCGGTCGCGCCCATATCCTGGGGATCACGGGGCCGACGGGTTCCGGGAAGAGCACGCTCACGGGGGCGCTGGCGCGCGAGTACCGGCGGCGTGGCCGGACCATCGGAATCGTAGCGGTGGACCCGACGAGCCCCTTTTCGCATGGAGCCATCCTGGGGGACCGCATTCGCATGCAGGATCTGACTTCGGATCCCGGCGTGTTCATCCGCAGCATGGCCACGCGCGGCGCCATGGGGGGGCTCTCCGCGACGACGGGAGACGTGGTGACAGTGCTGGACGCGGCCGGCAACGACATCATCATCGTTGAAACGGTGGGCGCCGGGCAGGACGAGGTGGACATCGCGGACACTGCACACACGACGGTTGTGATTAACGTGCCGGGGGCAGGCGACGACATGCAGGCCATGAAGGCCGGGATCCTGGAGATTGCGGACATCCTTGTCGTGAACAAGGCGGACAACCCGGGTGCGGACGCGACGTTCAAGCAGCTGCACATCTACACGGACCTGCAGCGCAACGAGGGTTGGGACGTGCCGATCCTGAAGACAGTGGCACACAAGGAGCAGGGGATCAAGGAGCTGCTCGAGGCGATCGACCGTCATCGGGAGTACCTGACGGAGTCCGGCCGCATGGAAGAGATGACGCGCAAGCGGGCGCGGAGGCAGTTGTTGGCCGTGGCCCAGAAGATGATGCTGGAGCGCGTCCTCGACGGCGCCTCGGGCGAGGCTCGGGTCTCGGAGCTGGTGGAAGGGATCGCGTCGCGGGAGATCGACCCGCACACAGCGGCGGAAAGGTTGATTGCCGGCAAGCCGGGCTAAGAGCCCGGCCCGTGGCGTCCGCTACCTCTCGTTGCTGCGCTACTACGGCGCTGGCTGGCGCCGCCTCATTCTCCCCGCAGCTCCTTGCGCTGGACCCAGCGCATGCCTGAGGGCGTGACGACCAGGATGTCGATGGGGCCGCCGACGGACGGGAAGCGCGGCTCGAAGCGCATGGTGTCGATCGTCGTCCGGATGAGGTGCACGGCGTAGTCGACCGCATCCTGGAGGGGCATCGCGGGGAAGAGCGGAAGGTGGTTGCTGTCGATGAGGCGGTTGGCGATGAGTGTGTCGCCGGCGCGGGTGATCCCGTACTGGATCTTGCTATCGGCGTCGGCGTTGACGCGGCGCAGACCGGGCTCGCGGACCGTGTGGCCGACGAGGACGTAGGGGACGCTGACCTTGTTCTCCTCGCGATACCCGGCGATGTGATAACCGACACCGATGCCGGGAAAGTTGCCCTGGAAGTACTTAAGGAACTTGTCGCCGGCGGTAAGCACGTCGTCGTCCCGGGTGACGGCTTCCTCCTCGAACCGGTGGACGTGGCTGTCCGCGGGCTGGTTATTGATGATGCCCGCGTCGTAGATGCTGATGCCGACACCTGTGCTGCGCAGCTCGACGACCTTGAACGCGTTGTCGGAGAGCACGAGCTGCTGCTGGACGACCGTCTTCGTCTCGCCCTCGATCTTCTCCTCGCTGCGCTGGACCGTCATGCGCGAATCGCCGGCCATGACGATGCCACTGGGGACGTAAACGGTGACGACGAGGGACATGGCATGAGGGTAGCAGGAAGAGGGGGTAGTGCACAGTGGCGAGGGCATCCAGGGTTCGGCGGGGAGTGCCGAGAGCCGGCGATGATATAATCTCGGACGGGTCGGCCCAGCGCCGGCTCGTGCTTTATGGACGACGCAATATCGATCCCGCTACGGCTGCTGCTGGTAATCGCGCTTGTCCTGCTGAACGGCCTTTTCGTGGCCGCCGAATTCTCTATCATTACGGCGCGGCGGTCGCGCATTGAGAACCTGGCGGAGAAGGGCGGCCCGGTGGCGCGCCTCGCCCTGCGGGCTCAGCGAGACGTCAACAACTACCTCGCGGCGACCCAGTTGGGGATCACGATGGCCAGCATCGGCCTGGGATTCGTGGGCGAGCCCGTCCTGGCCGATGTCCTCGAGCCTTTGTTCGGATTCCTTCCCGAGGAGGGCCGCGGTCCCGCAGCGCACACGGTGGCGGTCCCGGCGGCATTCGCGTTGATCACGGCTCTGCACATCGTGTTGGGAGAGCTGGCGCCCAAGAGCCTGGCCCTCTGGAACCCCGAGCGCATCTCGCTGCTGACGGTGACCCCGACTGAGGCCTTCCGTTACGCCTTCTGGCCGGCGATCTGGTTCCTGAACGGGATAGCCAATGGGATCCTGCGGCCGTTCGGGCTGCGGGCGGCAGAGGGCGGGGCGCACAGCGTGCACACGGCCGAGGAGATTAGCCTGCTCGTCTCCCAGAGCGCGGAGGCCGGCGTGCTGGAGACGGTGGAAGCTGAGCTTCTGGAGGGTGTGTTCGAGTTCGGGGACCGCCGTGTGAATGAGATCATGGTGCCACGGACGGAGGTCGTCTGGCTCGAGCGCGGCGGGGCGGTGGCCGACTTCCACCGGACCTTCAGCGAGAGCCCGCACACACGGTTCCCGGTGTTCGAGAACACGCACGACAACGTCGCTGGCATCGTTAATATCAAAGACGTCCTGCGCGGCATAGCGGAGGGGCAGTTCACCGCCGAAACCCCGATAGACCTGGCGATGCGTCCGGCCATGTTCGTGCCGGAGACCAAGTTCGTCGGCGCCCTATTCTTCGAGATGCAGCAATCCGGGCACCAGATGGCGGTTGTCGTCGATGAGTACGGCGGTACGGCCGGCGTCGTGACGCTCGAGATGCTGCTCGAGGAGCTGGTCGGCTACGTGAGTGATGAGCTGCGGCGGCACGAGGACGAGTTCATCACGGTGGACGAGCGCACGTTCCAGATAGACGCCGGGATGTCTGTCACAGACGCCAACGAGGAACTGGACCTGGAGCTGCCAGAAGGGGACTACGAGACCGTGGCCGGTTTCGTGCTGAGCTACCTGGGGCACATCCCGTACGAGGGCGAGCAGTTCACATTCAACGACTTGCGCATCGCTGTCACGAAGGTCCTCGGCCGCAAGGTCGAGGAGGTGACGGTCACCCGGCTGTAGATGTTGAAAGCGCAAAGGTTGCGGTTCCGGTACCGCGTGACGGAGGCGGGCTGCTCTTTCTCGCAGCGGGAACTGATTGCGTCGTGGGAGAAGGCCATCAGCGACGCGGGGCTGTGCCTGGCGTACTCAGAGGGTAAGCGGAAGACGGCACAGATCTCGATGGCGGCGCCGCTTCCCCAGGGCGTGACCTCGGACGGAGAGCTGGTGGAGGTCTATCTCAGCGAGCGCGTGGAGCCGGCGGATGCTCTCCGGGCCGTGGCTTCGCGCTTCCCGCCGGGCGTGGAGCCGCTTGCCGTGGAGGAGATTGGCGTTCAGGCGCCCTCCGTGCAGTCGCAGCTTCGCTGGGCGGTCTTCGAGGTCGAGGTCGCAGGATGTGGCGAGGGCGAGGTGCGCGATGCGGTGGACCAACTCCTGGCGGCCGATGTGCTTCCGGCCGAGTATCGGCGGGAGACCCGGGTCAGGCAATACGACCTGAGGCCGCTGGTCCTGGAGCTGGCTGTGAAGGGGACTCGCGAAGGCCGCGTTGTCCTCTCGATGAGGTTACGGGCCGAGCCGGAGATGACCGGACGCGCAGACCAGGTGATCACGGCGCTGGGTTTGCCGGAGACGACGCGCATTCATCGAGTGGAGCTGCACACGGACGATGTGCAGGCGGCGGTGGTCGCGTTCCGGCGCTCGGGAGGCGAGGAATAGCGTGCTGCTTTACCTCGTGCGCCACGGCGAAACGGAGTCCAACCGCGCCGGGCTGGCCCTGGGCAGGGCCGACGTGCCCCTGAACGAGCGAGGCATGCGGCAGGCGCGTTGCCTGGGCGAGGCTCTCGCCGGGGAGCCGTTCGCCGTCATCTACACCAGCCCATTGGCGCGGACCAGGCAGACCGCGGAGGCGATTGCCGGTCCGCACGGCCTCCCACCCGTGGCCGAGCCGGGGCTCATAGAGATGGACATCGGTGAACTGGACGGACTGACCTTCGCCGAGATCCGGGAGCGGCACCCCGGCCTGTTGGAGCGATGGGTGAGCCCCGAAGGCCAGACCACCGCGCTCCTGGGCGGCGAGAGCCTGGCTGAAGTCCGCGACCGCGCCTGGAAGACCCTGGAGATACTGGGACGCCGGCACGAGAACGAGGTCGTCTGCGCGGTCACCCACAACTTCGTGATTCTGTCCGTCCTGACCCGGGCACTTGGCGTCGAGCTGTCGCATTTCAGGCGCCTGCGCCACAGCGTGGGGGCGATTAGCGTCCTGGACTTTCGGGCCGACCGCGTGCGGGTCCGGCGTCTGAACGATACGTGTCATTTGGCCGCGGAAGATAACCACTGAACAATTTGCCGCGTTGTATGTATTGCCTCGTCGAATCAGGCAGCGTACCATTTCTGGAAGTAAAAGGGATAAAGTGCCTA
>DASSZB010000397.1:0-5768 GCA_035702935.1 Dehalococcoidia bacterium | reverse complement strand
CTGGCCTGCTGCATGTCCCCGTTCCGCCGCGCGGTCGCCGCCAGCCGCGACACCACGTCACTGCGTCCCTGCTCGATGTACGAGCCCTCAGAATTGGCAAACGTCACCTGCTTGTGCCCGTCCCAGTACGTGATGTTCGTGCTGGTCACGCCTTCGACGGCCAGCATCATCTCGTTGTACTTGTCCAGGAACTCCTTCTTGCGCGCGAGCGTGACCGTGCGCGGGTCCGCCCGCACCTCCAGCGGCACCATGTCCACCATCGGGGCCACCTCGGCCAACTCGCTCTTTTCGCCGCCGACGTGGCGGGCCTGTATCACCGCCTCGGCCACGCGTTCCCGCAGCCCGGACGGGTCGTTGAAGCTGGCGAAACCCCAGCCGCCCTTCACCAGCGCCCGCACGTTACCGCCGAAGCTGCGGCTGCGCCCAATCTCCTCGAGTTCGCGCCCACGGTAGATGATGCGGTTCGTCGAGGTGTCGTCGAGCCGTATCTCCACGTAGTCGGCGTCGTGGCCGCGCAGCGCCGATTCAATCTCTTCGCGAGAGACGAGTTTACTCATGACAGAGCCGTGTTCCCATTCATACGTACCTCTGTTATCGTAGCCAAATGACCAGATCCTTGCTCGACGATGCCTTCGCCCACAACGTCTGGGCTACGCTGCAGTTGATCGATACCTGCCTCGGGCTCTCCCAGGAGCAGCTTGAGACAGCCGTCCCTGGCACCTACGGTTCGGTCCTCGACACGATGCGCCACATCGTCGGTTCCGACTCCTGGTACCTGTTCCGCATCACCGGTGACCGGTCGTTCGTCATCGACAGGCGCCGCATGGACCTCTCGGAGCTCCGCACCGCTATGGAGGACAACGGCGCCGTTTGGTCGCGAATCCTGGGGGGCGACATCGATCCCGACGCGATGCTTGTGGAGACCAACGACGACGGGCCCGATGCCCTCGACGCGACCGGTATCGTGCTCGGCCAGGCGCTGCACCACGGGACCGATCATCGCAGCCAGGTCTGCACCGCGCTCACCAAGCTCGGTATTGAACCGCCCGATATCGATGTGTGGTCCTTCGGCATCCAGAATGGTCGCTGCATCGAGGGCCCGCCAGCGTCCTGACGCCTCGCATAACCACCTTTCACATGTCGCGCTCGCAGGGGGTTTCTCGCCGCCCTCCCGATGCGCCTCGATCTCGTCCCGCGCTAGCAGTTCACCCATAATGCCGCCTTCTTCTCAATCGAACATGCGTGTGCTACGGTGATGCAATGACCAAATCGTTGCTAGACGATGCCTTCGGCCACCACGTTTGGGCGACGCTGCGGTTGACCGATGCCTGCCTCGAACTCACCCCGGAGCAGCTCGAGACCACGGTCCCCGGAACGTACGGCTCCATTCTCAACACGATGCGCCACATCGTGGCAGGCGACTCGTTCGACCTCTACGTCCTCAACGGTGAACGCGCCCACCTGGTCGACGCAAACCGGATGGGCCTTGCCGAGCTGGCGGCCACGATGGAGCGCAACGGGGAAGCCTGGTCGCGGCTCCTGGCACGTGACCTCGACCCTGCTGCCGTCGTGCGAGAGGTCGACCCCGATGACGGATACCAGCGAGACGCCACGGTGGGTATCCGGCTCGCTGGTACGCTGCAACACGGGACCGAGCATCGCAGCCACGTCTGCACCACCTTCACCGCCCTTGGCGTACAACCACCTCGAATCGACGTCTTTGACTTCGGCCTCCTTGATGGCCGCGTCGTTGAAGTCCTGCCCCAGTCTTGACCGATTCGCCCCCGATATGGCTGCCAGCTGAGACGGCGCCCGGGCCACTATGTCACCCTCGCACCCGGTCTGGCCTGGTGCTTCTCGCCGCCCTCCCCTATCCGCGGCTCGGTGCCTTTGATCAGCCGGCGGATGTTCGGGATATGCGTCAGCAAAACGAAGAACGTTGCAAACCCCCCGAAAATGGCCTTCGTGTAAGTAAAATCGTCGTCAACATGGAAGACGGCTAGCAGCAGCAGGATCAGCGCCCCCAGCGGCACCGTGATCATCGACATCACTGACATGTACCTCACCGCCAGCGCGATGAAGATACCCAGGGCAATCAGCCCCACGGCCATCGGCAGCGCCAGCGCCGCGTACACCCCGAAAGACACCGCTACGCCGCGCCCCCCTCGGAAGCCGATGTAAACCGGGTAGTCGTGCCCGAGGACAGCCGCGATCCCCGATGCCACCTGCAACGCGTGCGCGTCCTGGATGTCCCCGCTGTTGAAGATGTACCAGGTCACCAGTACCGGCACGTAGCCCTTGAGCGCGTCCGCCACCATAACGGTAATGAACGGCCGGTAACCGAGGACTCGAAGTACATTCGTCGCCCCGATCTTGCCGCTGCCGTAGTCGCGGATGTCGATGCCCTTCAGCGCCCGCCCCGCGAGGTAACCCATGGGAATGGCGCCCACTAGGTACGAGACCACGACAACTATCGCCAGTTCGAGAAGGTTCAACTGCTCCTGCTCCGGAAGACCAGCTTGATGGCTGTCCCTTCAAACCCGAAGCGCCTGCGCAGGGCGTTCTCCAGGTACCGCCGATAGGAGAAGTGTAGCAGGCTGGCGTCGTTCGTAAAGAAGATGAACGTAGGCGGGTTAGTCTCGGCCTGCGTGGCGAACTTGATGCGCGTCACCCGCTTCGACGGCGAGGGCGGCGGGTGCGCCGCGACCGCCTCCCTCAGGACCACGTTCACCTCCGAGGTCGGAATGCGCGTCGACCGGCTCACCTCGACATCGAGCGCGAGGTCCAGGAGCCCCTCGACGTTGAGACCAGTCTTGGCCGACAAAAACGCCAGCGGCGCCCAGGGGGTGAACCTCAGGCGGCCCAAAATTCGTTTTGCGAAGACCATGCGGTTGTCGTCAGTGTCCTCCGCGAGGTCCCACTTGTTAACGGCGATGATCAGGCCTTTGTACGCTTCCGCCACATAGCCGGCGATGTGCATGTCCTGCGCCGCCAACTTTTCCGAGGCATCGACTACCAGTACAGCGACATCGCAGCGTTCAATCGCCTCCCGTGCGCGCATCACGCTGTACTTCTCGACGCCGCGCTCCACTTTCCCCGGCCGCCGGATGCCGGCCGTGTCCACGAGGACCATCTCGCGTTCCTTGTACACAAATGGTGTGTCTACAACGTCACGCGTGGTGCCGGGGACGTCGCTAACTATCACGCGGTCCTGCCCGAGTATGGCGTTGACGATTGACGACTTCCCAACGTTGGGACGCCCCACGATCGCCAGCCTCAACTGCTGGACAACTGTCCCCGCGGTCGCGGTGGGCAGGATCTCTATCAACCTGTCCTGCACTTCTCGCACGCCCAGCCCGTGATAGGCGCTGACCGGCATGGGGTCTCCCAGGCCCATCTCGTAGAACTCCAGCGCCGCCGTCTGGCGCGCCTCGTTGTCCGCCTTGTTCGCCACCAACAGCACCGGCCGGTCTCCGCGCCGGAGCATCTCCCCAATCTCGGTGTCGACCGGCGTCAATCCCGATACAGCATCCACGACGAAGAGAACTGCGTCCGCCTCTGCCAGCGCCATCTCCACCTGCTCCCGGATGAGCGCCGAGTACCCCTCCTCCGCCTTCGGTTCGAGCCCGCCGGTATCGACGACGATGAACGCCTGGTCCTTCCACTCCGCTTCGCCGTAGAGGCGGTCGCGCGTGGTCCCGGCGATATCTTCGACAATCGCCTGCCGCGCTCCCACGAGGCGGTTGAACAGCGTGGACTTACCGACGTTAGGACGTCCTACGATGGCCACAACGGGTTTGCGCTGGGCCGCTAGGGTCACGGGGGCCGCCGTGGCCTCGGACTTGCTGCGCGGCAATCTCAGCTCGTTTCCAGGACGATGGTTACTTTGGATGGGTCTGCCGTTGCGGAACTGGCCTCGACGCCCGCAGGCAGACTAACCTCCACGTCGACCGTATGCGTGCCGGCGTCCTTTCCCGTGAGGTCCAGGTACGCCGTGACATCGTTGGACGTGAGCCGGAGCAGGTCCGGCAGGTCACCGGTGAGCGTTACTTGTATGCTGGGAAGGTCGCCCTGGATAACCAGCCCGGTTACCAGGCCCCTTACCCCGAGCGGTACGCCGAAATGCACGGTCCCCTGGGCCGGCTGAATCCGCACCGTCACCGTCACGTTTGGGCTGCCCACCACGCTGACGCCCCGTGGAAGGCGGAGCGAAACCGTCTTCACGACGTCCTCCGTTTCGCCCGCCACGTCGATTATCTCGCTTGAGATCGTTGTGATCTCGCTGATCGAAGCCTGTTGGCCCCGGATCGTGACCGTCGGCGGGTTCGAGCTGAACCCCGTTATGTTGTAGCCGTCCGCGGGCGCGCCTGAGATCGCCGGTGAGACCGCTACAGGGCGGCTGAAAATCGTCTGCTCAATCTCGATGACAACGTTCACAATCAGCGGGTCAAGGGTAAGCTTCTCGACGAGGTTTCCTTCATCGTCCCGTGGCTCCAGGCGCACGGCCTGCTCCACCCGCTCCGTCCTGCCGTCAACGGCTATCGATCCGACCGCCTGCGTGACGAGCGCGATCTTCTCGGCCGGGCCGGAGACCCTCACCTCGGACTCCTCGGGGTCGGGCGCGCTCATCTCAAACCCGCCGGCCGGATCTCCGGTCACGTTGATCACGACGGGGATCTCCTTGGCCTCGCGGGCTACGAGGACAACGCTTATCTCCTCCGGCAGGGTGGCTTCCACGCGAAGGCCGCCCCTGGTCGTCAGTCGCCGCACTTCCACCGGCAGAGCGTCGTAAGTGCCTACTGTCAGCCCCTGTAGGTCAACCGTTGCCTCAAAGTCGCTGGAAGTCAGGCTCTCAAATACGTTCTCCTCCACGCTCACCCTTACGCGGACGCTCGCCAGGTCGTTGGCGACGACCACGTTCGAATCAACGTTTACGGCCTCCACGGGAATGTCCACGGGCAGCACCCGCGTGCGCGTCGGGTTCTCGGCATCGGTGACGAAGATCCACAGCCCGAACGCCAGCACAATCGAAAGTCCCGCCAGGCCCGTGTTTTCCCGCAGTGAGCGGTAGGCGGGCCGGACGACGACGGCAAAGAAGTGCGCCGCCTCGCGGAAGAAGCCTCGTATCGAATCCATGGGTTTAGCCCCGGATCAGCGACTGAGCCGCGGCAGGCGTCCTCGTGGCGGACGGTCCATCTCCGTGGACGGCAGCAGCAGGCTCCGCAGGATCCCCCGCAGGCGCGGCCCGTCCAGGTTGGAAATGATCCGTCCGTTTGCGGCAATTGACATCTGCGCCGTCTCCTCGGAAACCACGACGGCAATGGCGTCCGAGCGCTCGGTGACTCCAAGTGCCGCGCGGTGGCGCGTGCCGTGAACGCCGTCCATGCGGTCTGATAGCGGCAGTGTGCAGCTGGCCGCGATCACTCGGTCCTCACGCATGATCACGGCGCCATCGTGCAGAGCCGAGTTCGGAAAGAAGATGCTCATCAGGAGCTGAGTCGAAGCGACCGCGTCCAGCTTCTGTCCTGTGTCGATGTAGTCCTCCAGGCCGGTTTCGCGCTCCACCACGATGATCGCGCCATGGCGCTTTTCGGCCAGGCCCAGCGAGGCATCGGCTATCGTGTCCACGACGCCTTCATATAACGCCCTTCCCGGCCATGGCCATCGGCCGGTACGGCCCACGCGCTCGAAAAAGCGCCGAATCTCCGTCTGGAAAACGATCGGGATGGCTATCAACAGCGCCGGGAACGAGTTCCGCAGCAGCCAGT
>DASSZB010000376.1:0-4195 GCA_035702935.1 Dehalococcoidia bacterium | reverse complement strand
TGCTGGTGTGCCTGGGACAGGCGGCACGGGTGAGCGAGTACCTGATGGCGCTGGGGAAGACGTACCGGGCCACAGTACGGCTGGGTGTATCGACGACCACCTATGACCGCGAGGGCGAGGTCACCCGGAGCGAGGACGCGGGCGGGGTGACGGAAAGCGCGGTACGGGATGCGCTGAAACCGTTCGTAGGCGAGATCATGCAGACGCCCCCGGCATACAGCGCGGTAAAGATCGGCGGGGAACGCGCGTACCGGATGGCGCGCCGGGGTGAATCGGTGGCGCTGAAGCCGCGACGAGCCGTCATCTACCGCATCGAGATGCTACGGTACGGGGCCCCGGAACTGGAGATCGAGGTGGAGTGCGGGAAAGGGACTTATATTCGCAGCCTGGCGCACGACCTGGGGGAAGCGCTGGGTTGCGGGGCGCACCTCTCGGCGCTCTGCCGGACACGAGTAGGGCCGTTCGGTATCGACGAGGCTGTCGACCGCGAGGAACTGGAGGCGGCGTTCGATGACGGGACGTGGACAGAGCGGGTGCTGCCCATGGACTACGGGTTGCAACAACTACCGGGGATAACGTTGCACATCGAAGACGAGAAGGACATCCGGCACGGGCAAGCGGTCCGCATCGACGAGGAGCGGCTGACCGGCGTGCAGCTGAAGCCGGGGCTGGAGTGCCGGGCGTACGCGGAGGACGGGTCGCTGGTGGGGATCATCGTGTTCGACGGGGGAAGCGTGATGTGGCGGCCGCGGAAAGTGTTTGGTTAGGTGATAGGTGATAGGTGATAGGAGCTGACACCTGACACCTAACACCCGATTAGGGCACACTGTTTGCCATAGATGCTGAAGTACCTGTTTTTCCTGTTCGTGTTCAAGGTGCTGGGGCTGCTGCCGTTGGCGGTCTTATACCGTGTGGCGGATGCCGTGGGAAACATGGGTTACCTGCTGTTCCCGGGCGTGCGGGCGAACGTCTGGGACAACCTGCGGCACGTTTACCCGCCGGGTACATCGAAGGCGGTCATCCGGCGCGCGGCGAGACAGGTGTTCCGGACGGTGGCGCTCTACTACGCGGACATGGCGTACCTGCCGCGGCAGGACGTGCACGACCTGTTCTACAAACGCATGGTGGTTCACGGAATGTTCGAGCGGCTGATCCCCGCGGCGCAATCGGGGACAGGTGTGATCATGATGAGCGCGCACTTCGGGAACCCGGAGCTGGGGGGGCAGGGGCTGATCCCGCACGGGGTCAGGGTGTTCGCGCTGACGGAGCCGCTGGAGCCACCGCAGCTGTTGAGGATGCTGGACCGGACGCGGTCGAGCAAGGGCCACACGTTTGCTCCGGTGAGCGTGGGGAGCGTGAAGCGAGTGATGCGGACGCTAAAACAGGGCGGCGTGGTGGTGCTCATGGGAGACCGGGACATCGAAGGGCCCCGCATGCGAGTGCCGTTCCTGGGGGTTGAGGCCTCGATGCCGACGGGGCCCATCGAAGTGGCGCTGAGGACGGGGGCGACGGTGATCCCCTCGTTCTGCGCGCGGAAGGGGCGTTACGGGCTGGAGGCGTTCCTGGAGGAACCGCTAAAGCTTGAGAAAACGGGGGACTTCGAGCAAGATGTCAGGGCAGGGACGCTGGAGTTCCTGTCCCGCTTCGAGAAGCACCTGCGGGCGGACCCGGGGCAGTGGGGGGTGTTCGAGCGGGTGTGGGACGGGAAGGAAATTGGCAATCGGCAATTGGCAATTGGGCAACGAGAAGCAGGCAGCAAGTAGTGAGGATGCGGAGACGCGATGGCTGAGAGGCTGGGGAAGGCGGACCTGCACGTGCATACGTCGTACAGCGACGGGATGGCGGGCGCGCGGGAGGTGCTGGACTACGTCGAGGAGCACACGGACCTGGACGTGCTGGCGATAACGGACCACGATGACGTGCGGGGGGCGCTGATGGCGCGCGAGATCTGGGCGCGCGGGAGTTACCGGTTCGAACTGGTGACGGGGGCAGAGCTGACTACGATCGAGGGGCACCTGCTGGCGCTATTTGTGGAGGAGCCTCTGCCGAGCCTTTGCCGGGTGGAGATGGCCCTGGAAGCGATCCACAGGCAGGGCGGGGTGGCGGTGGCGCCGCACCCGATGAACCCGTTCACGCGGAGCCTGGGAGCGAAGGAGTTGCGAAGGGTGGAGGGGTTGCACGGGATCGAGGCGGCGAGCTGTTCGCCGGGCGGCGCGATGAGGCGGGCGAAGGCGCTGGCACTGAACCGCGAGCACCTGGGGCTGGCCGAGGTGGGAGGCAGCGACGCGCATTTCCTGGAGTTCATCGGGGGCGCCTACACAACGTTCGAGGGCAGTACGGGCCCGGAATTGAAGCAGGCGATATTGAGCGGGGCGACCGCGGCCGCCAACGGACACCGGCCGAGCCTGCGCGAGATCGGCGCCGGGCGGCTGCTACGGCAGACGTACCGGGGGATCATGACAACGCCGCGGCGGATGGGCTGGGGACCGACGGCGGGGAGTTTTGTGCGGCGGATATTCGGGACGCGATGAGGGCGGTACGAGCGGGGACCGGCGGTCAGGCTGAGTTCTCGCGCTACGTTCGGACCTCGGCGCACCGGGCGAGCAGCGCAGCAGAGCGACTGTTGTTCCCGATACAGCCTTGCCCGCGGGGTGGGCCAAGACCAGCCGGTAGTGGCTGGCGGGGCGCCGCGGGCGCAGCACGTCAGACAAGGGGGGGGCCGAGATGACCGGCGCCTGGACCGCGAAGGATGTCCGGATTGACCGGCGTGTGCTGCGCCCCTACGCGGGTGTGCGATGAGGATAGCGCTGGTTTCGCCGTATGACTGGGCGGTGCCGGGAGGCGTGAACAGCCACGTCACGAACCTGGGGCACCAGCTCATGCGGCGGGGACACGAGGTGATGATCATCGCGCCGGCGTCGAAGCAGACGGGGCGGGAGCCGCCGTACGTGCGGATCATCGGCCACAGCAGCATCGGGCTGCCGGCGAGCGGATCGGTGGCGAACGTGTCGATCTCCTTCAACCTGGGATCGCGGGTGAAGCACCTGTTGCAGCGGGAGACGTTCGACGTGGTGCACCTTCACGAGCCGTTCATGCCGCTGCTGCCGTTCCAGTTCATGCGGTTTTCACAGACGACGAACGTGGTGACGTTCCACGCCGCGAGCGAAGGCGGCAAGCGGCTGTACGCGTACTCAAAGCACATCATCGAGCCGTGGATGCACAACGTTCACGGGCGCATCGCGCACTCGTATTCTGCGCTGAGGCTGATCGGCCGGCACCTGGCCGGGCGCTACCGGATCATCCCCAGCGGGGTAGACTGCGCGCAGTTCGCGGAGGCGCTGCCGTTCCCGGAGTACCTGGACGGCAAGCGGAACATACTGTTCCTGGGGCGGCTGGAGAAGCGGAAGGGACTTCCGTTCCTGCTGGAGGCGTACGCCAAGATCAAGGCGGAAATGCCGGAGACGCGGCTGATCGTGGTCGGAGGAGACGGCGGACTGCGAGCGGTCTGCGAGCGTTATGTCGCGCAGAACCGGCTGGCGGACGTGGTGTTCGTGGGGTACGTCTCGGACGAGGACAAGGCGCGGTATTTCAAGACGGCGGACGTATACTGCGCGCCGAACACGGGCGCGGAGAGCCTGGGGATTGTGCTGCTGGAAGCGATGGCCGCAGGGACGCCACTGGTGGCGTCGTGGATCGAGGGGTTCGCAGACCTGATCAAGGAGGAACAGGAGGGGCTGCTGGCGCCGCCGAGGGATAGCGAAGCGCTGGCGGGGGCCCTGAGGAGGATGCTCTCGGACGACGGGATGCGGGAGGAGATGGGGAAGGCGGCGAGCCGGACGGCGCAGGCGTTTAGCTGGGAGCGGATGTCGGGGCAGGTGCTGGAGTTTTACGAGGAGACGGTGGCAGGGCGGGGGAACGGAGGGTTGGGGTGAGCGCGTCTCCTTGCCGCGGGCTCCACTTGACCGTTGAAGCGCTTCGGCTTCGATGCCTCAGCCTTCGCTGGTGCTGGGGAAGCGGTCCTTCGATTCCTCAGGATGACGTATGCCGTCGTTGATGCCGAGGAAGGCGCCGGCGTGGCTGACGGAGCCAGCTGTGGGCGTGCTTTCGCGGTTGGGGGTGACGCCGAACATGCTGACGCTGGCCGGGGTGCTGGGGAATGCGGCGGCAGGTGTGCTGGCGGCTTCGGGCGAGTTCC
>DASSZB010000354.1:0-4596 GCA_035702935.1 Dehalococcoidia bacterium | reverse complement strand
GGGTCCGGCTGTGGTCCTCGGCGCGCTGGCGCACCTGCCCGCGTGGACTCGCGGCGACAACCTCCTGCCCAGCGGTTGGCGAGCCGGTGCCATCGGCTGTGGGAGGATAGCGGCGGTTGCCGGGGTGTCGGTCGCCGTTATTGCTGCCCTTGTCACAACCGATCCCGACGCCGCCTACGAGCCGGAAACGCGGGTCTTCCTGCCGCTCGCTTTGCTGGCTGCGGCTGTCTTCTTTGCGCTGGATGCTTCGCGCGGGAAGGAGTGGGGCCCGTCCGCGGCCCTGCTGGCCACGCTGGGGGGAGCCGGCGTCACGATCGCCTACGGCTTCGAAGCGGATGCCGAGTACTACGGCGCCGCCCTGGCCGGTGTCGGTCTGGCATATGGTTTTGTGGGGCGCATCTGGTCGCCATTGTGGCTGGACGAGCGGGCGCGAGACCAGTCCGCAGTCCTGGCAGGCACGCTCGCCTGGCTACCGTTCGAGGGTGTTTACGAGAACCACCTGCGCATCGGCGCGGGGGTGCACTTCGCTGCGGCTGTGCTGTACACGGGCGCGGCGCTCGTTGACCGCAGCAAGCTCACCCTGGGCGAGCTTGTGAACGCCACCCAGCCCATCCCCGTCCGCGTCGGGGCCGGCTGGATGTATGTTGCTGGGCTGACGATCGTCATAGGCTACGTGGATATCCTGCGCAGCCTGCCAGGCGGCGAGGGCGAAAGCTCCGGCTCGCTGGCCCTGCCCATCATGGGACTCAGCCTGGGCTTCCTGATTGCCGGGGCATTGTTCCGGTGGGTTCGGGCGGAACTCCGCATTCACGTCTACATCGTCGCCCTGCTTACGGGGATACTGGCGCTGTCTATCTCGAAGGACGTCCTCACGCTCGCCAGCATCCTCTCCGTATTCGTATTCGCGTACGCGGCCATCGCGGCCTGGGAGAACAGCCCGCTGCTCGCTGCTCCTGCCGCCGTCTTCGGGTTCGCCGCAGTGATCGCCTGGCGGCAGGAGCTGGACTGGCCCATGTACTCGGTCCCGCTGGCGTACTCCGCCATCGCCATGGCGCTCTATGCCGCAGGCTTTGCCGTGAGGCCTGCGCTGCGCAGCTGGGGAGACGCCCTGCGGGCCGCCGGTGCTGCCTTCGCCGTTGTTTCTCCGGGCGTCGGCTTCGGCATCCTGGCGTCAGAAACAGATGCCGGATTCTATAAAGGCCAGGAGTTCGAGACCTCGGCCCTGTACGAGTGGTCGACGCTGGCGACAGGCCTCACCGGCCTCCTGGCGATCGCCGAGTCATCGATCGCGCGGCGGGGCTGGGTGGTCGTGGCCGGGTCCGCCGTCATGCTCGTGGCCGTGCTGCTCCAGATCGGCCGGTTCCAACCGGAGAACATCCAGGCGTACACCGCTGTCATTGGCGCTTACCTTGTCCTCCTCGGGCTGATCGGGCTGTCCCGTTACCGCCTGATACCCGGGCTCGACGAGACTGCCGTGTACATCGAGGCGCTGGGGGCGGTGATCGTCATGTTCCCGTCGTTCATCCAGTCCATCGAAGGCGGCTGGCGCTATGAGGTCATCCTGCTGATCGAGGCGGCCGGCTTCTTCACCGCAGGTGTCGTCCTGCAGCGGCGGGGGCTCCTCGGCACGTCGCTGGGCGGTCTTGTCCTCGTCGGGGGCCGCGTCCTGTTCGACGCCCTCAACGCCCTCCCCAACTGGATCGTTGCCCTCATCATCGGGATGGCGCTGCTCGCCACCGGCCTCGGCATCATGATCGGCCGCGATCGCTGGACGGCCTGGGAGGAGAGGATCGCTTCCTGGTGGAAAGAACCGCCGGGGGGGAAAGGTCAGCAACCGCCGCGCCTCCGGCCGGGCGCCCCGGGCGCCTGACTGCCGACGTGAAGCAATCGATGTCGCCGTTGTTGCGGCCGCACGGGCTGGCCCGCGGATCTGAGCGGCATCCGTGCCCATCTGTGGACTCTTCGCGGCAACTTCCTTGACCGGCGGCGCGGGCCGCTCTTACGCTGGCCAGCGGAGCACGATATGGACCTGGCGATCGTTGGACTGCGGACAAGCGGTAAGACCAGCGCGTTCAAGGCGCTGACCGCAGGGCATGGCAGCGTGGGTACGGACGCGCGGGCGGAACATATCGGCGCCGTGAAGATCCCCGACGAGCGGCTTGAGAAGCTGGCCGCGTTGGTGCATGCCAAGAAGGTGACGCCCCTGGAGGTGCTCCTGCATGACCTGCCGCCGGTCTTCGAGAAGGGCGCCGGGCCCTCCGGCGAGGCCGGCGAGTCCCTGGCCAAGGCTGACGCGCTGCTGCATGTCGTGCGCGCCTTCCATCGGGACGACGTGCCGCACCCGCAGGGGGGCGTCGACCCGGCGCGGGATGTCGCCGCCTTCGACGCGGAGATGATGCTGAGCGACCTCGGGATCATCGAGCGGCGGCTGGACAAGCTGGACATCACGGTGCGCACGGGTCGCCCGGAGGAGCGCGAGTCCGGCGCGAGGGAGCAGGCGCTCCTGCTGCGCTGCAAAGCGCTGCTGGAGCAAGAGAAGCCCCTGCGCAGCGCCATAACCGATCCCGCGGACGTCCGCGCCCTCGCAAACTTCGGCCTGCTCTCCCTGAAGCCGCTGCTGGTGCTCGTGAATATCGATGAAAGTGACGCCGGACGGGCGTCTGAGCTGGAAGCAGAGTTCGCCGCGCTCTTCGGTGGAACAGGCACGAGCGCGACGGCGTTGTGCGCGAAGCTGGAGGCGGAGCTATCGGAGCTTTCGCCGGAGGAGGCGGAGGAGTTCCGGCAAGAGCTGGGCGCCGAGGCGGGCGCCACGCGGCGGGTGCTGGGCAAGGTGATCGAGCTGCTGGGCTTGATCACGTTCTTCACGGCGGGCGAAAAAGAGACGCGGGCCTGGAGCCTCGTGGCCGGGGGCAGCGCGCTGCAGGCAGCCGGGCGTATACACACGGACATCGAGCGCGGCTTCATCCGGGCGGAAGTCATCGACTGGGACAAGTTGCTGGAGTTCGGGTCGCACGCTGAGGCCCGCAAGCACGGCCAGCTGCGGACGGAAGGGAAGGCGTATACGGTGCAGGACGGGGACGTGATCAACATCCTGTTCAACGTGTAGGGGAAGATGGAAGAAGGAAGGAGGAAGGAGGAAGAAGGGGGGTCGCGAGCGATCCTTCGGGAGATCGCCCGGGCGCTGGAGAGCGGTGAGGCTGTGCTCGTGGCGACCGTGGTCGCGGGTTTCGAGGGCGGCGTGGCGCCGGGCACGAAGATGCTCGTGCGGCCGGATGGATCGACGCTCGGCGGACTCGACGGTGGGACGCTGGAGGCGGCGGTTAAGACCGAGGCGCCCGACGCTTTCCGCCGGCACGGGGTGGAGACACTGTACCTGGCGCCGGACGCGACGCGGCTGTCCCGGCAGGAGGCGGCGCAGCGCCCGTCTTACCAGGTGATGCTGGAGGTGCACGAGAGCGCGGCGCGGCTGCTAATTATCGGCGGCGGCCACATCGGCAAGGCGCTGGCTGTCATCGGCAACCTCTGCGGATTCTCGGTCGAGGTCGTGGACGACCGGGTGGAGTACGCCAACGAGGGGCGCTTCCCGGAGGCGGACCGCGTCACGCAGGGCCGCTTTGACGAGGTGCTACAGGACTATCCGATCGACGCCAACACGTACATCGTCTGCGTCACCCGCGGGCACCGGCACGACGAGATGAGCCTGCGGCTGGTTGTGGATTCGCCCGCGGCCTATGTCGGGATGATCGGCTCCAAGCGCCGGGTGGGCGCCGTGCTCAAGCACCTGGAGGAGGACGGGGCGGCCCCCGAGCACGTCGCGCGCGTGCGCACCCCGATCGGCCTGGACATCGGGGCGGAGACGCCGGAGGAGATCGCCGTGGCCATCATGGCCGAGATCATCATGGAGCGCCGAGGCGGCAGCGGCACGCCGATGAAACGGGCCGGCAAGAAGCGGCACGGAATCGCGCCCGAAGAGCGGGTGGAGGAGGAGTAGCCTTCGTCCGCGCCTACCCATCCTCCAACGCATAGACGGCCACCTTCTGCTCGCCGGTGTCGAAGAACCGCGTGCGCGCCCACAGTGCCACGTAGACCAGGCCCACCAGCACCGGTACCTCCACCAGCGGGCCCACGACCCCGGCCAGGGCTTGCCCGGACTCGACGCCGAACGTCGCAATGGCGACGGCAATGGCCAGCTCGAAATTGTTGCCGGCGGCCGTGAATGCCAGCGTGGTTGTTTTCGGATACCCCAGGTTTTGCACGCGGCCCCAGGCGAACGCCGCCGTCCACATGAGCCCGAAGTAAGCGAGCAGCGGCAGCGCGATGCGCACCACGTCCAGCGGTTGCGAGGTGATCTTCTCCCCCTGGATGGCGAAGAGCAGGACGACTGTGAACAGGAGGCTGTAGAGGGCAAACGGGCCCAGGCGTGGCAGGAACCGCGTTTCGTACCATTCATCACCCTTCTTTCGGCGGCCTACAAGGCTGGTCAGGAACCCCGCAGCCAGGGGAATTCCCAGGAAGATGAGCACCGACCGGGCGATGTCCCAGATCCCGATATCAACGGACAGCTGCTCGAGGCCCAGCCAGCCGGGGAGCAGCTCC
>DASSZB010000158.1:0-7296 GCA_035702935.1 Dehalococcoidia bacterium | reverse complement strand
AGAGACCGATTGCGCGCTGCCTGCCTGCCTGATCCGGCATCAATTGCCCTTGGGCGGAGACCCAATGTTCGCTGCCGTCCGGCCAGAGAATGCGGTACTCCAGTTCATGCCTGTGGCCTTCGGTCGCGCGCCTGAGGCTTTCCAACACCCGCGGTCTATCTTCGGGGTGCATGTCTGACAGGTAGTCATCGAACGTGCCGCCGAACTCACCCGGCGCCAGGCCGTGGAGTGCATGAAGTGCCTCCGACCACTCAACAGTACCGGCATCGATGTCCCACTCCCAGGTGCCCATCCTGCCGGCCTGCATCGCCAGTTCGAGGCGTTGCCGCTCGTCCGCCAGCGATGCCGCGATGCGCTTGCGTTCCGTGATATCCATCAGGATGTTCACGGCGCCGCGGACTTTACCTTCCCCATCTCGCAGCGGGGACGGATAAGGAAGCACGATTGCCCGTGAGCCGTCTGGGCGTTCAATCACATACTCTACGTCGCGTACCGGACGGTTTTCCTTCACAGTCAGCGCCGTTGGGCACTCCTCGGGCGGCATCCGTGTCCCGTCCAGGTGGTACATCCGGTAGGCGCCCGACCAGCGCTCCAGGCCTAGCTCCGGCCGCCGCCCCCAGAGATCGACCGCCGCTTCGTTAAAGAACGTGATCCTCCCCTCAGCATCGATCATGAAGACGGCGACACCCAGCGCTTCGATAAGCTCGCGGTAGCGCCGTTCGCTCTCGCGGAGCAGTTCCTCGGCGTTCTTGCGATCCGTTATGTCGTGAAGAAGAGCCAGGACACACATCTCACCGCCGACGTGAATCACCACGGCGGAGCCGAGCACCTTACGCTCGCCGCCGTCCTTGGCCCGGAGAGTGGCTTCCATGTTGCGGGCAAAACCGGATCTTTCGACCTGCCGGCGAAGCTCGTCACGGTCCGCGAGGTCGACCCACATATCCAGGTCGTCCGCCGAGCGCCCGATGACCTCGTCCCTGGTATAGCCGAGCATCGCAAGAAAGTGGTCGTTCACGTCAATAAACCGCCGGCCGTCTACTGAGACGATGCTCTTTGCGGCCGGGCTGGCATGAAATGCCTTGTAGAAGCGCTCTTCGCTACTACGAAGCGCCTCTTCGATGGCTCTGCGGTCGCTGATGTCCTCGACGATGCCCTCGAAGCGGGCAGGGCCAAATTCCAGGATGCGGGCGGTCAGTGCCAGCCAGATAAGACTGCCGTCCTTGCGGCGTGCCTCGGCTTCGAATCCCTGGACCGCACCATCTTCTTCCAGGCGCCGGCTGAATTCGGCCCGCCGCTCGGGGTCAACGTGCACCTGGCGGCCGATGTCGGTCACGGACGCCATCAACTCTTCGCGGGAATCGTAGCCAAGGATGCGGGCGAGCGCCTCGTTGGCATCCACGAAATGCCCGTCCGCGGTGGTTTGGAACATCCCGATAACGGCTTCCTCGAAGAATCCCCGGTATCTCTGATCGCGCTCGGAGAAATGACCGGGCGGAAGCGTCGTATGGGGCATGGGTTCGCCTCGCTCGCGGACACTGCCGGTCGCAGGCGTTGTTTCGCCGTTTCGAATCTTGTTCACCATGGTAGGTCTAGGAACTCCGTTCGGGCGCGGCATCCTCTCCGGTGGGGCGCGAGAGTTGCCAGGAAAAACAGATATGGCCTTCCTCTTTCTAGAGATTGTATGCGGGTATTTGACGCGTGACAACGTGAACAGACCCTCGGCGCGTGTTGCCACCACTTACACCATTACCTGATTGTTATGCTTCTGCAAGCGGATTGATAGGGTTGCCAACCGACTTCCACACCGTTCTACTAGTAAGCTCAATACGTGAACGGTGTAAGTACTGCCGCTCCAGTGGCGGCGACTGCGAGGGTGGAAGTGGCTCCGACGGCCCTGGTTGTTGACGACGAGCCTGCTATCCTGCGGCTCGTGATTCTGGTATTGCAGGACCTGGGCTACGAAACCCTGGCTGCTCCGGACGCCGAGACGGCGGCAGGCATTCTGGCGTTCAGGCGCCCGGACCTCATAATCACTGACATACGGTTGCCGGGCGCGGACGGGCTGGAGCTGGCCAGGCGGGTCAAGGGCTCGCCTCCGTTGGAGTCAACGCCCGTTCTTTTGATCAGCGCCTACGGAGAGCCATCCTCTCACGAAGGTGACGGCTTCCTGGCGAAGCCCTTCGACATCGACGGGCTTATGGACTTTGTCGCGCCGTACATCGGCGACAGGTCGGGCTGATCCACACGGCGCCCGGATTCAGGGACTTTTAGGATTCGCGACCGACCCGCTCGCATCATGCCCGGCGCGTGACACGGGGAGAGGAGCAGCCAACGCCGCCCCGGGCTTGCGCGAGAGTCGGGGTCGGGCAGAACGGCAGCCAGGGCAATTGGCTGTGGCACCATTCACATTGTTCGCTGAGATAGCAGTGGTCGCTTCGTCCAGTAAAGGGTCCCCGATAGCCCGGGCTTCCAGGCCGGTCATCCACAGGACCGGAAACCACACCGCCCGGTGCACGGCCAGCACCCACTCCGTCAGGAAACTCATGATCGCCCCCTGTTGCCCGACGACGCGGAACCGCGCCGCCGTGATCGTGCCGGCGCCGCGCGACCGCTCTTGCTGCCCTTCCTGGCGTTATCTCCCAGCGCTTCGTATTCTTCCCTGATGCGGTCCAGCTCCTGCTGGTCGAGGTTTTCCATGCTGAGCCGCGAGTTCTTGGCGCTTGAGACCGCCCGGATAAGCTCGTCGAGCTTCAGTTGCACGGCCATGCTGTCCGTATTCTGCGTGCTCTGGATGAGGAAGACCATCAGGAAGGTCACAATCGTTGTCCCCGTATTGATCACGAGCTGCCAAGTGTCGCTGAACCCGAACAACGGTCCCGTGACGGCCCAGGCCAGGACTATCACGACCGCCGTAGCAAAAGCCGGCGGAAGCCCCGTGAATCGTGCCGCCCCACGGGCAAAGCGCGTGAACGGAGACGGTCCCCGGCGAGATCTGGTGGCGGAAGCTGGCATTACCACGGTCTCCCGGCAAACGGCCGGGCGGCAGCCGGCATCTCGGCCACACAGCCGAGGGTGATGGGACGGCAACTCACCCAGGCCAGCAACCGTGACTCTCCGCAAGAGATGCAATGGCTCCGCGAGACATAGTCGCCCGCCAGGACAACCAGGGACCCGCCACAAGCGCAACGGCCCTCTGCATCAGGAGGACACACCTGTTGGTCCTCGATTACTGCGCTTCTCATTCGCTAGCTCCTATTCTCCGTGTTCGGCGACAACTGCTTCGCGGTTGCCATCAGAATGGCCTGCGCCCCCTTTCACCCGTGCGCACCGGCGGGCCGTCCGGCTTGCGATTTCATAGCACCCGCGGGCGCCGAATGTGACAACCTAGCGCGCCAGCGACTTGCGCTGCAGGATGAAGCAGGTGGCAGCGGTGAACGCGACCATAAAGGCGCCCATTATCAGCCAACTCTCGACCACTGACCCAGAGAAGCTATCTCCGTACTGAGCGAGGAGTGATTCCCCGGAATGCGGATTGCCGCCGATAAGGTCGTTTAGCCCCACGCTGCGCCCCAGCGACTGGAACGACCAGCGTCCGGACATGAGCGCGCTCAGTGCCTTGCCGAGAAAGGCCATGGTGGGAACAGGAACGATTGCGCCGGCGAACAGGCACTGCGGGAAGCAGAGCATAGGCATCGCGACCATCGCCTGCTCCGTGTTAGAAACGAGAGCCGACGTGAGCAGGCCCAGGGTGAGAGCGGCATAGGCGCTCAGCACGAGGGTGAAGGTCATCTCCGCGTAGGTTTCCAAGCCGAGCGGCGGCAGGCGATCAAAGGCGCGCAGGATGCCAATCATCAGGATACAAACCAGCACCAGCAACGGCGCCAGCACGGCGACTTTCGATCCAACGTAGGGCAGAATGCGAAGGTTCACGAGCCGTTCACGGAAGAATATCGGGAACTCCGTGCAGATCTGCAACAACCCGTAGGTGAGACCGAAGAAGAAGGCGCCAAACGCGACCCAGAACATGATCATGATCGCCGCGCTCGGATTAACACTCTCCCGCTCGAAGGCTCCGCCCTTGAAGAGTACGGCGAACATCGCGATCACCATCAGCGGCGATCCAACAAGGATGGCCAGGGTCAACGGGCTGCGCCACAGTATGTCGAAATTTCGGCGCGTGAGGACGAGCCATTGCGCGAACGACCCGGTGGGCTGCCGGTTCGCCCCGGCATGCGGTCCGCCGGCGGAGCCGTGCTGTCCGTTGGTGTAGAGTTCTGAAACGCGGAACCGGTTGCCCCACTCCTCGGCCCTGTGCTCGTTCGCGAGGCATTCGTAGATTTCGTCGAACGAAGATGCTTCGAAGTACTCGAGGGCCAGTTCTGGTGGCCCGGAGAAGGCCAGGTTACCATCGCGGGCGAGGAAGATGAGTCTGTCGCAGACCCGGAGGTCCTGGATCGAATGCGTCGTCAACACGACGGTGCTGCCGGAGTCGGCCAGCCGGCGCAGGGCCTTCATGAGCTCGTTAGACGTGGCCGGGTCGAGACCCGACGTTGGCTCATCGAGGAAGAAAACCCCCGGCCTGGTTAGAAGCTCGACGGCAATACTCGCCCGCTTTCGCTGGCCGCCGCTGAGCTTCTTAACCGGAAGGTTGGCCCTTTCCCCAAGGCCGAGCACATCCAGTGCATCCTGGACAGCCAGTTCCCTCTCCTGCGCCGTCGTATTGGAGGGCAGCCGCAGACGCGCGGCATACCGCAGAGTCATCGCCAGCGGCAGGTCACGGTGAATGATATCGTCCTGGGGCACATAGCCCAGGTTTGAGCGAAACTCGTCCAGGTTCTCGTATAGGTCACGATCGTTGTAAAGGACGTGGCCTGAGGTAGGGGCCGTCACGCCCGCCATCGTGTTCAGGAGCGTCGTCTTGCCGGCGCCACTCCCGCCGACAATCGCCACGAGTTCGCCTGGTAATACAGAGAGCGTGACGTGGTTGAGGAGCTTCGTTCCGCCCCTGACTTCGCGGCTGACGCCGACAACGTCGATCCGCATCGCGCGATTGATCTCGTGCTGCGGCGTCGTCGTGAACTTCCTAGTTCTGGTGAGCATTTGCATGTCAAACCTCCTTCAGGAAATTTGTGGCCAGTCATACTGTCTAGGCGGCCGCAGCGGCCGTAGCGCTTGAATCGAACAACGTCGCGGCGACACCCCGGAATTGAGCGCGTCCCATCGCCCGGAAGTAGGTCAGGTTCGCCCAGAGGTTACGGTGGTAGGATTCCGGCAGCTTCAGCAGCGATTCGTACCCGGGTAGCTGCGAGCGGTGACAGGCGATGGCGCGCCAAGCGGTCCGCCAGTGATCAGAGGCATCGATCCGTGCGGATATCTCGGTTTCGGGCCACGGTCTGGGCCGGCGAATCTCGCCATCCACCTCCATGATGATCTCCCCGAACGCCTTCTCATGGAGGTCCAGCGTCTGCCGCGTCCACGCCATGTAGTACAGCGAATCGACGGCATGAGGCCGCCCCAGTTCAGGGTCTTCGGGCCGGGCCGCGTCAAGGACGGCCCGGCTGGCGAAGCGGCTGATTGCCATGTGATCCGGGTGACCGTAGAGGCCCCATTCGTCGAAGGTGACCACGACGTGCGGCCGCAGGCTGCGGATCTCGGCGACGAGCCTGGCGATCACGTCATCGGGGACTGCTTTGTCCAGCTCGCCGTCGACGTAGTCCAGGAAAGTCACCTGCTGGATTCCCAGGACGCTTGCGGCATCCCGTAACTCCGCCTCACGAATGCGGCCGAGAGCGATGGGGCCCGGGTACTCCTCGGCAGGCCCGAACCATCCGCGTTCGCCTCGGGTGGCTGTGATCAGGTACGTCTCCACGCCTTCAGCGGCGTATTTTGCCAGCATGCCGCCATTGCCCAGTGACTCGTCGTCCGGGTGGGCGAAGATAGCCAGGAGCCGTGGTTTGCCGTTCATTGGTTTCCTCCTTCGGTGGCGGTCTTACGCTGAGGCTTCCTGTTGCTCCGCGGTTGGCGCCCGAAGCGGCAGGCCCGGAATTCTCACGAGGGGTCCGAACATCACCGTGGCGACTCCCGCGACAATCACGGCGCCTCCCGCGATCGTGCTCACGCCCATCGGTTCGCCGAGGATAGCCCACGCAAGGAGAAGCCCAGCCACCGGGACGATGTAGGTCACCATCGAGGCCTGCACGACGCCTGCCGCGCCCACTACCCAGATGTAGACTGCGTAGGCGACACCCGTGGCCAGGACCCCAAGCAGCAGCAGGCAGACAACGGCCTCAAAACTCATTGCGGTGTAGGCGCCCGCGCCCCTGGTTATGAGCACAAACGGAGCCGTAATCGCCGCGCCGGTGGTCAGCTTCATGGCGGTCAGGCCCAGCGCGTCAAACCTCGCCAGTAGCTTCTTCGTGTAAATGGCGCCGGCGGCGTGCGAGGAGGACGCGGCCACAACGGCCAGCATTCCGATACCGTTGTTGCTCTGAAGACTCAGGACGTCGCCGTCCGACACGATCATGACACCGCAGAACCCGATCACGAGACCGGCGACCCGAATGCCGCTGGCGCCTTCCCGGAGGAGAATCATCGCAAAGATGGTTGTGAACAGGGGCATGGAAGACATCAGAACGGACGCCATCCCGCTATCGATGCGGGTCTCCGACCAGGCGACTAACGTGTTCGGGATGACGTTATCGACGACGACAAGCAAAGCGCCCGGGACGATGATCCCCGGCGTTAGGACCCCCAGGCGCCCACGAAAAGCGGTGACCCCAACGACCACAAGAGCCCCCAGAGCCAGGCGCGCGGCCACGATCTGGGCTGGAGATATCTCGTCCACGAGCACCTTCATGAAAATGAACGCGCTCCCCCAGATGACGCCCAGGCCAAGGAGTACCAGGGGCACTGCTGGGTTTGACTTGTGGCTCTGCATGGCTTCGCCTCCTCTGAACAACCTGCGGTTAGTTACGGGCTATGTCACACCAGGTCTGGTAGCGGCCGCTCACGCGCTCTCGCACGATGTAGCCGCCGGACTCCTGGGCAGCCAGCCAATGGCTGACCTGTGCTTCAGGGAGTCCGCTTCGCTCCGCCAGTTCACCGGCGCTGAAAGGGCCTTCAGCCAGTGTCCGGTAGAGCCCGTATTGCTCTCCGAACGCCACACTGTCAGCGGGGCTCGCGTGGACCGTCATGATCGTTGTCATTTCCCTGCTCCTCCTTCGACGCCGCCGGGCGTCTTGGTGCTTGTCTGATTGCAGGTTAGAGGCGGGCAGGAAGGGGAGCTTGAAGATGATT
>DASSZB010000118.1:0-3373 GCA_035702935.1 Dehalococcoidia bacterium | reverse complement strand
AAGACCTTGACGGTGACGGCGAGGGCGACGCCTGCGACCCTGATGACGACGGGGACGCGATCAGTGACTTCGTAGACAACTGTCCGTACGCTCCAAACCCCGACCAAACAGACAGCGACGGCGACGGCTGGGGGGATGTGTGCGATCCGCCGTACTGGATAGTGGTTAGTCCCCCCAACCCAACCACCACCTCTTTCGTTCGCGTCTACGTGTTCGTGGATGCCCCCAGTCCATGCTATGCCCTTTCCCTATCCCACTTGACATCCGGCTTCACCATTGCCGTTTCTGGTGTGGTCTACTGGTGGGCCCCCCCAGGGACTGTTTGTCCGGACGTCATTACCCAGGTTTCGGATTACGAGAATATCGGCTACTTGGTGGCAGGCACGTACCAGGTGAACGTCAACGTCTCCGGCCAGACCGGGTCGGTCTCATTTGCGGTTGTGGATGGGATTGACACGGACGGTGACTCAGTCCCGGATGGCTTGGACAATTGCCCGAATGACCCCAACGGCGGGCAGGAAGATTTCGACGGGGATTCGGCAGGCGATGCGTGTGACTTGGACGACGACAGCGATGGCTACGGTGACGTCGCTGAGGCGGGCGCGCCGCTTTGCGGGAACGGCGTGAACGACGACGGGGTGGTGTTCGGCGGGTCGGATGATGGGGTGGCGGACGATCGGTGTCCGGGTGGGCCGGCACAGGTTGGGGCGTACAGCGAGGCGCAGTTTAACATCGGTTCGGGTGACCAGGACCCGTGCGGGGGCAATGGGTGGCCGGCTGAGCTGGTGTCCGGCGGGGCCAGCGCTAACCTGGTGAACCTGCAGGACCTGGCGAGCTTCGTGGCGCCAATCAGGCGGCTGAGTACGAGCCCCGGGCAGGCGGGGTTCAGCTCGAGGTGGGACCTGACCCCGGGCCGAGGCGGGTCGTTGTACTGGATAACGTTGCAGGACATGGCGGCGCTGGTGGCGGGGCCGACGGCGGCGCCGCCGATGCTGGGGGGCGCGAAGGCTTTCAACGGCCCGGTGTGTCCTTGGGCGCCATAGCAGTAGTTGCCCAGGGCGTTGGAGCTGGGGGTAGCAGGGCGGTAATCGGCGCCCTGTGCGACGACGGGGCGGTTAGCGTTTCGATAAGTCCGAAGTTATGTGCAAAATATCACAAATGTGGGGTTGTGAAGGGCTGACGCCCGTGTAGGATGGGCTGTGGGGGTGCGGTACCTGTGCCAGCAGGAGGTTCCGCCCAATGCCAAAGTCAACGCGTGAGCCCTCGCTCCTCAAGGATGTCGGCACGCTCGCCGGCATGTATGTCGACCTATTCCGCATGATGGAGAAGCGCGCGACGGGGCATTCCTTGATCGTGAAGTACACGCCGCCGGAGGAGATGCCGCCAGCGCCGCACGCCGCGGCAGCAGCACCGGAGCGGAAGAGAGAGCACGCCCACGCCGGCCGGTAAAGCCGGTTGTTTTCCGTGATTGATTAGGGTTGTCACCCCCGACCCCACCCAGGGCGAGGCACCCCTCCCTTCAGCGCCCCGCCCCGAGCCTCGCCCCTACGGCGTTGTCGCGACGGAGGCCCTACATTCCGCCTTCCATCCCGCTGTCTGAGGTGTAGGATTCGACCGTGATCTCGACGTCCATCGTCAGTCCGCTTTCGAACTCCAGGGTCAGGGTGTAGGAGTCGCCCTCCTTGAGATCCTGGGTGAGCTCTTCGAGCATGACGTGGAGACCGCCGGGCTTGAGCTGAGTCTCGCCGCCCGCGGGGACGTCGATCTTGTCGACGGGTTGCATCTTGCTCTCGGCGCCCTGGGTAACCACCTCGTGCAGGCTGACCATGTCCGCGACAGGCGCGGAGGCCGCCACGAGTGCATCGTCGGTGTCGCCGTTGTTCTTGATGGTGAAGTAGGCGGAGGCAGTGTCGAGGGTTGCGCGGCCGAACGGCTCCATGATCGCGATCTCCTCGGTGCCGTCATCACCGGTGTCCTCATCATCGTCGCCGCATGCCGCGGCCGCGAACATGAGGAGCGCAAGGACTGCGATGGAGGCGAGCAAACGGGTCAGTTTCAGATATCTCATGATTCGGTCCAACCTTCCTTGATGAGCTTGGTGAGGTCCCATTCGTATCCGGATTGGGGGACGCCGAACGGGTAGACGATGTGCGAGAGGTTATCGAGTGTGTAGAGCTGCACGAAGGCGGCGTGGCTCATGATGTAGCCTTCGCCGCCGTCAGCCGGCGTGGACTTCTCGATGGGGAACCAGAGTTCACCCAGGGCTGCCTTCGTCGCTGCTTCGAGGTCAGCGGCATCACCGCGGAGGCCGATAAAGTCCTCGTCGAAGAGATCCAGCCACGCGCGGAGGCGGTCCGGCGTGTCGCGGTCGGGGTCGACGGTGACGAAGACAACCTTCACTTTCTGGTTCAACTCGGGCTGGCGCTTGATGACTGCGGCGATGTCGGCCATGTGGCTGGGACAGATGTCCGGGCAATAGGTGTAGCCGAAGTAAAGGTACGTCAGGTATCCCTCGGTCTCCGCGACGAAGTTGAAGGGCTGCCCGGACGTGTCCGTCAGCGTGAACTCAGGCTTGGGCATGGCGGGTGTGACGACCATGCCGAGGTAACCGGCGGGCGTCGGAGATGGGCTCGCCGTTCGGGTAGTGTCGCTGTCGCCTGAGCCACAGGCCGACAGGAGCGCAGGGACCGCCAGCACGGCCCACAGGATCCGGGGGCGGAGGAGCCTCAATATTGAACGCAGCAATGTCAAAGACTTTCACCTCTCACGGGAATATCCGGCGCGGCGGGAGCCGGGCCGGAAGCCGTTGGACGGCTAGGCCGTGCGAGGGGGTGGCTTCATGCGATAGACGGGGGCCTGGAGAGCCAGGTCATGGCCGGGCGTGGTCAGTTGGCGGGAGAGAGAGGGCGGCGCGGGGGTCCAGTCCTGATCGCCGAGGGATGTGGTGGAGACGAAGCTGGGCTGGGCGGTGCACTTTGATGGACCGACGCGGCACTCCTGGATGCCAGAGCCATGGGAGTGCCCGTCGGCGTGATGTTGGTGGGCGCCGGAGGCTTCCTCAGCCACGATGACCTGCAGGTCACCTTCGGGCCCGGACCAGGCGCCGGTGTAGGCCATGCCGGGGACGACGGCAAGTATAAGTATGAGCAAGGAAGCGGCGGCGAGGCGTCGATGGGTTGGTCGGTTCATATGGCTCCGGGAGCCGAGGTTCGCCCGCGTCCCCATCTAGTGTAGGCACATCAAAGCGCCCGTGTGTGGCAGGAAAAACCGGACTTTGGAGGCGGGGGAAAACCTTACGCGGGGCCGGGCACCTTTCTGGGAGGGCGAGCCGGCGCGGAAGCGCTGCGATAGGCGAGGAAGAAGTAGCCAATGG
>DASSZB010000044.1:0-2210 GCA_035702935.1 Dehalococcoidia bacterium | reverse complement strand
GTTTCCTGACAGGCCTGCGCGATCGCCGTATCCAGGGAATCAGGGGTTCGGACGGCCGCGTCATCGTACCGCCCACGGAGTACGACCCCGTTACGAGCGAGGCGCTGAGCGAGTTTGTGGATGTGGCGGAGACAGGCGTGGTTACAACCTGGGCCTGGGTGTCTTCCCCTCGCAAGAACCACCCGCTAGACTGCCCATTTGCCTGGGCCCTGATCAGACTCGACGGCGCTGATACTGCCCTTCTCCACGTTGTTGCTGGCGCGGGCGAATCCCATCTCCACACCGGTATGCGTGTGCGAGCGCACTGGCGCGAGCAGACCGCCGGCGAGATCCAGGACATCGCCTACTTCGAGCCCGTGAGCGACGGCAAGGCGTAGAGGGATGAGCGAGCCGGTCCGCAGCATCCGCACTCCCATCCGTCTCGAGTACACCATAACGGCCGGCGAAGCCCCCTCGCGCTTTCTCCGCGGTATCCTTGAGGGTCGTATCCTGGGCGAGCGCTGTCCTGAGTGCCAGATGGTATACGTCCCTCCTCGAGGCGCGTGCCCCACCTGTGGGGTGCCGACGCGCGACCAGGTCGAATTGCCGGACACGGGCACGGTAACCACGTTTTGCGTGGTGAACATTCCGTTCTCCGGACAGTCTATCGAGATCCCTTATGTATGCGGTTCGGTGCTCCTGGACGGCGCGAACATCGCCATCTTTCACCTCATACGTGAGGTACCCGTGGACGAAGTGCGGATGGGGATGCGGGTGAAGGCCGTCTGGAAGGTGAGCGAAGAGCGGGCACCGACGCTGGAGAGCATCGCCTATTTCAAGCCCACAGGCGAGCCAGATGCACCTTTCGACGAATACAAGGACTACATGTGATGCGCGAAGTCGCGATAGTCGCTTTCGCGCAATCCCGGAGTGTCCGGCGGGACGACCAGCGCAACGAGGTGGAGATCTTGATGCCGGTCGTCACCGAGGCGCTGGCCATGAGCGGCATTCCTCGAAAGGAGATCGGCTTCACGGTCTCCGGGAGCTGCGATTACCTGGCGGGAGCGCCCTTTTCGTTTGTGACCGCGCTCGACGCTGTGGGTGCGTGGCCGCCGATCATGGAATCCCACGTGGAGATGGATGGCGCCTGGGCCCTGTACGAGGCCTGGGTGCGGCTGCAGTTGGGAGATGTCGACTCGGCGCTGGTGTATGCCTTTGGCAAGTCATCGCTGGGAGATATTCGGGATATCCTCGCACTCCAGCTGGATCCCTACTACGTGGCTCCTCTCTGGCCTGACTCGGTGAGCCTCGCGGCGCTCCAGGCGCGGGCCCTGCTGGAATCGAACGGACATACAGAACGGGACTTCGCTGAAGTGGCCGCCCGCAACCGGCGGAACGGGCTGAACAACCCGAACGCCCAGGTGACGGGAGACTTTGCCGCCGAGGACCTGCTGGCGGAGCCGTATATCGTATCGCCGCTCCGCAAGCACGATTGCCCTCCGATATCGGATGGAGCGGCGGCGATCGTGCTCGCGGCCGGCGATTTGGCGAGGAAGGTTTGCCAGAAGCCAGCCTGGATCACTGGAATCGACCACCGGATTGAGCCGCACGCGCTGGGAGTCCGCGACCTGGCGAAGTCGCCTTCGACGGCGCTGGCAGCGGAGAACGCAGGTCTGCACATCGGACCGGTCGAAGTGGCGGAACTCTACGCGCCCTTCAGTCATCAGGAGTTGATTCTGCGGGACGCGCTCAAACTCGGCCCGGAGACAGTAGTCAATCCCTCAGGCGGAACCCTCTGCGCACACGCCTTCATGGCCGCCGGCCTGATCCGGCTGGGTGAAGCGGCGCAACGGATCTTCGATGGCTCGGCGAAGCGTGTGCTGGCGCATGCCACTTCCGGACCCTGCCTGCAGCAGAACCTGGTCTGCGTGATGGAGGGGCGCTAGTGGCGGAGTGGTGCGCCGTTGTGGGCGTGGGGCAGACGAAGCATGGCGCGAAGCGCGGCGATGTCTCCATCGCCGGATTGGTGCGCGAGGCGGCCGTGCGGGCACTGGAAGACGCAGAGCTGACGTGGGGTGACATCGATGCCGTTGTGATCGGCAAGGCACCCGACATGTTTGAGGGCGTCATGATGCCGGAGCTTTACCTGGCGGACGCCCTGGGCGCGACCGGCAAGCCGATGATGCGTGTGCACACGGCCGGAAGTGTTGGCGGGTCAACAGCCGTCGTCG
>DASSZB010000322.1:0-2747 GCA_035702935.1 Dehalococcoidia bacterium | reverse complement strand
GTCGCCGAAGACCGCCGCCGCTTCGAATCCCTCCTGCAATCGCTTGGCATCCCCCAGCCGCCGGGCGCCGGAGTCACGAGTGTCGACGAGGCTCTCCAGACGGCGCAGCTCATCGGCTACCCGGTGCTCGTGCGTCCCAGCTATGTGCTGGGCGGCCGCGCCATGGAGATAGTCCAGAACCCGCGTGACCTCGTGCGCTACGTCGGCGAAGCTAAGGCCATTGCCGAAGGCAGGCCAATCCTCATCGACAAGTACCTTGAGGGCATAGAGGCCGAAGTCGACGCGATCTGCGACGGCAGCGAGACGTTGATACCCGGAGTGATGAAGCACATCGAGCGTGCCGGCGTCCATTCGGGCGATTCGATGGCCGTCTACCCGGCCCTCGGCCTGACCCGCTGGGAAATCGACACCATGGCCGATTACACCCAGCGCATGGCGGCCGCCCTCGGCGTCAGAGGGCTAATGAACGTGCAGTACGTGATCATGCGTCCGGGAGGATGGTCGGACGGCGGACCGCAGTCCGAGGTGTACGTGCTGGAAGTCAACCCGCGAGCAAGCCGCACGGTACCCTTCATCTCTAAGGTGACGGGCGTGCCGATGGTGCGCCTCGCCGTGCAGGTCATGCTGGGGAAGACGCTGCGCGAGCTGGGCTACGAGCCCGGCCTGTGGCCGGACCAGGACCTTGTCGCGGTCAAGGCGCCCGTCTTTTCCATGTCCAAGCTGATTGGCGTGGACACGCACCTCGGGCCCGAGATGAAGTCCACGGGCGAGGTCATGGGTGTGGACTCCACGTTCGAGGCCGCACTCGAAAAGGCCCTGCAGGCAGCGGATATGGCCCTCCCGAAGACGGGCGCTATCCTCCTGAGCCTGGCTGACCACACGAAGGCCGAGGCAGTCCCACTGGTGCGCAACCTCTTCCACGCTGGATATCGCATCTACGCAACGGAGGGAACCGCCGCCATGATCAGCGCCCTCGGCATCCCCGTGGAAGAGGTGACCAAGCCACTGGACAAGGGCTATCCCAGCGTCGTCGACGTCATCCGCGAGGGGCGCGTCAACGCCGTCATCAACACGCCCGAGGGCCGCATCACGGAGACGCTGCGCGACGGCTTCGAAATTCGCCGCGCCGCGGCCGAGAAGCGCATACCCTGCCTGACATCCATTGACACCGCCGCCGCTGCCGTGCACTCCCTCGTGGCCGAGAATCCGCTGTTCACCATACAGCCGCTCAGGGACTACCTCCGCAAGTGAAACTGGAGCGCGCCACAGTCGTCTCCCAGGAAGAGGTGTACGATGACACCTTCCTCATGTGGCTCTCCTGCCCACCAGTCGCCCGCGGCGCCACGCCCGGCCGCTTCCTGATGGTCCACCCCACTGAAGCTCACGACCCGCTCCTGGCCCGGCCCATGAGTTTCCACCGTCTCGCACCACCGGTTTCCGATTCCCGGTTTCCGATTTCCATCCCGCCCGACTTCGCCATCCTCGACGACATCCGTGGCCGGGGCACGGCACTACTCTCCGGGAAGCGCCCCGGGGACATCCTCCCGGTGTTCGGCCCGTTGGGCAAGGGTTACCGCCTTGACCCGCGCTCACAGAACGTCCTCCTCGTCGCCGGCGGTCTTGGGGTCGCTGCTGTGATGGCGCTGGCCGACCAGGCGATTGCCGCTGGCAAGTCAGTGACCCTCCTCCAGGGCGCCCGCACGACATCAAAACTGTTCCCCCACCACATGCTTCCCGCCGACGTCGAGGCGGTGTCCTCAACCGACGACGGCTCCTCCGGCCACCACGGTCGGGTCACCGACCTGCTCGCGGATTATCTTCCCTGGGCTGACCAGATCTTCGCATGCGGACCCAATCCCATGTTCGCCTCAATGGCGGAGGTGCTCCGCGGAGTGCGCAGCCGCAAGTCCGTTCAGGCCCTCCTCGAAGAGCGCATGGGATGCGGGACGGGCGTCTGCTACGGCTGCGCCGTCTTCACGCGAAAGGGCGTCCGCCTCGTCTGCAAAGACGGACCCCGGTTCGAGCTTCGCGAAGTCTTCACGTAGGCCGTTAACTTAGCCGCTGATACAATAGGGTTCGAGGTCGCCGCCCCGATGTCATCACGCTCTGCCGCTTCCGGCTCCGCCTGGCTCGTCACGGGCATCGTAGTGTTGTCGGCGGTGCTCCTCGTGGGCGGTCTCGTAATGGGTATCGCCATGGCGGGCCACATGGGCGGCGGCATGATGGGCCGCGCCGGCAACTCCGCCCAGACTCCCTTCGTCGCTGCTGGGGACGTCACCGTGGAAATGCGGGGCTTCGAATACTTCCCGCGCGACCTCACGGTCCGGGCCGGCGCTTCAGTGACATGGACGAACTACGACAATGTTCCCCACAACGCCACTGATAACGCCAAGTCGTGGGAGACCGAGACGCTGCACGAGGACGACAGCGGCACCCTGACGTTCCCTGACGCCGGTGTATACACGTACTATTGCACCATCCACCCCAGCATGAAGGCGAAACTCACCGTCCGCTAGAGGAGGTTCACATGCCTGCATCAACCGTCGTCGTCGGAAAGGCCCAGATCATAGGACTCACGGATACGCTCATGCAATTCCCGTGGACCGTCTTCCTGGCCGCTACTGTCGCCCGCTCGGAGATAGACGCATACAAGGGTGATTACCCCGGGTCGTTTGCTGGTGAGAACTTTGGCACCCGAGCGGGCGGGTATGTCATCCGCTCGGAAGGCAAAACCATCCTGTGCGATA
>DASSZB010000290.1:0-5828 GCA_035702935.1 Dehalococcoidia bacterium | reverse complement strand
GAACGGGCAACCCCCCGGATAACAGTCCACTGAGTGACTGCCCCAGGTCACCTTGTCCCATTTCCATCGTTCCCGGTATTGCTGAGCTCCTGCCCCGTTACCGGGTTTGTCGGTCGTTACCATCTGGACCTCCCAGGGCTGTGCCTCTCTGGCCGGCGAGGCGTCGGCTTGTTCTTCATCTGCTCCTACGCCTGCAAGTATCAGGAGGTTGAGGCAGGCGGGTCAGTCGGGCAGGGGTGGAATATGGTGTCAGGTTTTCCCCCACCCTACCGGCGTTCGTGTCAGATTCTTCGCCTTCGATTCAGTCCCGCGCCGAATGGAACAGCACAACGGCGGCGCCGACCGGCGCGATCACCCAGGCCGCCAGCGCGGCCGACAAGAGGGCTGTGGCCCCCGTTGTCCCGAGCGTTTCGAGGACGTACGAACCGAAGGGTCCTAGCACCTGCAGGTCTGGCTCCAGGTGGATGATGGCCAGGATGCGCACTATCTCCACCGGATTCAGCATCACAACCGCCAGCAGCCCCGTGCCGCCCAGCGACGTGCTCGACACCGTGCCGATGAGGACAAGGTCGAAGAAGAGCACCGCGAAGAACCAGACGAGCATCGCGATCCCCAACGCCTGGACGCGGTTGCTGGAAACGACCGAGGCGATGACACCGAGGCCGGTCATCACCGCCACCAGCGCTACCACCAGTACCAACAGCAACACATACGTGGTCACGTCCATAGAGTGCGCGAAGCTGGCGATAACAACGCCCGCCAGGCCGAACCCGGCAATCGTGGCCACGCTGATCGCGGTCACCAGCCCCGCGTACTTGCCAACGAGCAGCTCCCAGCGGCTCAACGGCTGGGACAGCAGGTAGGTCAGGTTGCCCCGGTCGCGCTCGCCGGCAATTGTGCCGGCGCCCAGAGAAAGGGCGATCAGCGGCGCAAGGAGGAGGCAGAGGTTCAGGATACTCGCCGTCGTCCGGCTGAAGTTCTCGAACCCCACGCTTCCCAGGTTTCGTTGGCCCAGGTACGACAGGCCCAGCGCCAGCACCGCGAACGCGGCGGCATAGAGGAGCAGCCAGCGGCTGCTGACCGCGTCCCGTACCTCTTTCTTCATTATGGCTCCCACTGCGTTCATCGCTGTTCCTCCCCTTCCCGGAGAGCGGCCGCCAGGATCTCCTCGAACTGCGTGTTCATTGCGGTCACCCGCTCGGCAGCGATCCCGATCCCGCTCAGTGCGTCGAGCAGGACGCGGGTCTCTGTCCCGTTGACGTTGACCATGAAGCGCCGGCCGCTGGTCGCCCTTTTCAGATCGTCCATCGTGGCGTCGAGCGCCACCTTGCCCTGCTTCAGCACGATGACTCGGTCCGTGATCTCGCCCAGGCTCTCCACGAAGTGCGTGGAAAGGATGATCGTCCGCCCCTCGGCCCGCAGCTCCAGCAGGAGGTCGTGGAACTCCCTCCGGCTGGCCGCGTCCAGGTTTGCCGTCGGCTCGTCCAGCAGCAGGACCGGCGGATCGGACAAAAGGGCCGCGGCGAGGGCCAGTCGCTGCCTCATCCCGCCGGACAGGTGGCCCACGCGGATCCCCCGCTGTTCCGCTAGTCGAACGCGCTCGAGAAGTTCGTCCGCCCGTTCCGGCTCGGCGCCCTTGAGCTCCCCGAGGAACTCCAGGACCTGCTGGCACGTGTCGCCGGCGTCGAAGGCCGTTGTCTGTGGGAGGTACCCGATGCGGCGGCGCACCGCCTTACCGTTATCCTTTACCGGGATGCCGTCGACCTCGACGCTCCCGTCGAAATTGGTCACGCCCAGCAGGCACTTGAACGTCGTCGTCTTTCCCGCCCCGTTCGGCCCCAGTAGAGCCACGATCTCCCCCGGAGCGAGCGTGAACGTCACACCGTCCAGCGCCCGCAAGCGTCCGTAGCGCTTGGTGAGTCCCGCGGCTCGGACTATCTCGAGCCTCTCGCTCATGATGCCCTGCCTTCTAGTCCCGCGGTCCGCCGGCGGATCCGCAGGAACCCTGCTACATCGATGTCCAGGACCGCCTGGAGGATTGCCCCCGACAGCACGATCAGCATGGCGCTTACAATCAGCAGCTCCCCGTTGAACCCCCGCTCGTCCGGAAGTGCCGGGCCGGGTGGCGTCATCAGGGGACCATCGTCCCGGATAACTTCGTCGTAGCGGTAGACCGGAAACATATCGGAGGCCACGTCTATAGCCTGCTGCGCCAGCGTGTGCTGGAAGAGGCGAAGCGTATCGTTGCCATCCAGGGCGCCGGCGAACGGCGGCTCCGGCAGGTAAGGGCGGTCGCCCACGCCGTCCCCGTCGGCATCATATCCGCTGTAGTCGCTCCAATAGTTGCCGCGTCCGCTCACAGTCCACACGGCCACCTCCGGGCGGGAACCCACCGAAGGTGTCGGCTCTGTCGATGAGTTATCCTGCCCGGAGTGGCCGTTATGGTCGCTGCTGCCGGAGCCTGTATTTGTTGTCACGGACGCCCCGTGCTCCGCGCCGATGCGCGCACCGAGCGCGCCGCTAATAGCCTCCACCTGCACGGTATTCTCGATCATCGCATTCTCCACGAACGTGATCGGCGCGTTCGAGGACAGACCGATGCCGGTGTCGTTCAGGGCGAAGGTGTTGCGCAGGAACGTGGCTGTGGCTCCGGCGGAATTTGGCGTACCTTCAACCGTCATGCCGTACTTGTTTCGCAGAAGGGTGTTTCCCTCCACGAAGATGTTGTCGGCATCCTTAAGGAGGATGCCCGTTCCGGACGCTCCCAGACGGTTGTTCGAAAGATCGTTGTCCTTCAGCAACAGCTCGTGCGAGAACATGAGGACCGCGCCTGCCAGGTTGTCGTGGAACTTGTTTCCCACGATCCGATTGTTGTCTGAGGACATCAAGTGCAGCGCGTAGCGGCTGTTCTGGACCGTGTTCTGGGCGATCCCGTTGTCGTCCGAGAACTCCAGGTGGATGCCGTCCGCCGCCCGGTTAATGACATTGGAATGAATCGCCGCCTCGGAGACCTCCCACATGTAGATCCCGTGTCCGCGGCGCTCGATGGCGATGTTCTCGCCCGGGTCTATCTCGTTGAAAGCTATCGTCGCGTGGTGGCTCCCCGTGATGTGGATGCCGTACAGCGAGTCCTTGATCACATTGGAGCGGACGGTGGGTTCATGCGCGTTCTGTATCTTGATCGCGGCCGGTTCCCGAGACACCGCCGTCCCGCTGTTCCGGATCTCGAATCCGGATATCGTGACGCCCGACCCTCTGATGGTCACCACGTCGCCACCGCCGTCGCCGTCAATTACCGGCCGGCCGGCGCCCGTCAGCGTGACCGTCTTATCGATGACGATCCGTTCGTGGTAGACACCGCCTGTGACAGTGATCGTGTCACCCGGCTGGGCGCTGTCGATCGCGGCCTGGATCGATTGTCCCGGCGTCTGGCCGTGGACGTCAGCCCCAGGCCCGCGCCCCGCGGCGACGGCCAGCCCAAAGAGCAGGAATCCGGCAATAAGCATTCTGGCCATGCATTGCCTCTCGCCCTAGGCTCTCTGGGCTCCCGCCGGGGCGCCAACCCCGCGCGAACCTTGCTCGCGACGCCACCGTGTGATGAACCCCGCAGGAATGCGGCGGATCACCATGGGCAGGAACGTGATGATAAGCGCTGCGCCCACCATCAGGTAGAAACCTATCTCGAATCCCGTCTCGGAATGGAAGTTCAAGACCTTGGTCGTCCCCCATACCTTCGGCGTGAACGACTCGATATCCAAGGCAGAGGATTCGTCCATCGTGTGGCCGTAGTTGTACAGCCAGTATTGCAGGTCCGCGATAAAAAAGATCGGCATGAACCAGAATCCCGCGATCATCGCGATCCGGAACCAGCCCCGCTTCCAGGCGATGAAGGAGACGGCGAGTGCCGCGATGATCGTGGCGATGACACCGGGGATGAAGAGGTCCATCTCGGTAACCTTCTCGATCGGCTTCATTCCGATGTAGTGGTTAAGCCCGTTGATCTCACGGACATCGTCGTAGTATGAATCGGGGTCCCCCTCAAAATGGTCCCCGTAGGCGTACATCACGAGACCTTCGGGGTATTGCGGCGCAACCAATTCCATGCTCCACAGGGGAACGAACAACGCCCCGACAAGCAGCGCGCTGGCCACGACAGCGCTGATCAGCCACGCCCCTTCCGGTTTTCCGAAGAGCTTCTTCATTGCCGACACCTTCCTTCATCCCCCCTGTCCCCGCGCAGGGCCTGTGCGCGGGGACAGGGAGTAACCACTTTCCCTAAGGCTCCACCAGTAGCCAGCCGGCCATTTCCAGGTGCAGCGCGGAGCAGAACTCCGTGCAGTAGAAGTTGTACGAACCTGACTTGTCGGCCACGAACTCGAAGTTCGAGGTCTCCCCTGGTTCGAGGCTGGCCTGGATGTTGTAGTCCGCTATGGCGAAGCCGTGAGTTGCGTCACGCGTCTGTTCGACGTTCGTGATGTGAAGCTTCACGGTGTCGCCCTGCTTGACCCGGATGATGTCCGGCGTGTAGTGGCTGCGTGTCGCGGACATCCAGATCTCCACGTTTGTGCCGTTGCGCTCGACCTTCTCTCCGCCCGCCGTGATAGCGAACTCGCTCGGCTGCATAGTGATCGGATCGGTGCCAGGCGCGTAAAGCTCGAGCGCATGGAGCTTATCGGCCCTGATGATCTGCGCGTAGTGCGGCTCGCCGACGCCGATGGGCGTGTCCGCTACCAACTCCATCGGACCCAGTCCGCTCTTGAGATCGATCAGCTGCAGGTTCTGTGGGTGCAGCGGACCCTCTGGTCCGAACCGGTCGATCGACCACTTGTTCAGTGCCACAAGATACTTGTCGTCGGGGCTGACAGTATCACCCTCGGTGATCGCGAGGTGGCCGATGTTGTAGTGGACCGGGATTGTCTCGATGAGCGTGAACGGCTGCTCGTCCGTCGTCACGACGTCCTCGCCCAGCGTGAACTTCGCAACGGCGCTGGCCAGGAACATACTGGTGTAGCCGTGGCCCTGGCTGTCGAACTGCGTGTGCAACGGGCCCGCGCCCACCTCTACCTGTCCGGCCATGACCGAGTCGAACTTCAGGATCGGCACGCCAAACGGGTCTTCGCCCTCGAAGTCACCGGACTCCGCGGCAGCCTTCACCTTCTCGAAGTCATAGATCGTGACGTGCGGGTCCAGCTTGCCGCCGACCACCAGGTAGCGGCCTGATGGGTCCACGTCGATGCCGTGCGGGCTCTTAGGCTCCGGAATGAGGTACAGCACGCCCTCTTCGGCAGCCGTCGCCAGCGGGATGATCCGCATCCCGTTGCGCTCTTCGAATTTACCGGCGGCGATGACTTCTTCGGCCTTCTTCCAGTTGATCGCGTGCAAGAAGTCGAAGTTGTTCTGGGAAGCGCCGGCCTCCAGAGGCTGTCCGCCCTCAAAGTCGCCGCCGGTGGCCATCTCTGTGTTAAACGACCCGATGAAGCCCCAGCCCTCGCTGACCTTCTTGCCGGCGTCAGCCAGGTCCTGGCTGTACGGCGGCAACTCCACCTGGAAGCTCTCGGCCATATTGATGCGGCCCGTCTCCTGGTCGATCTTCAGCCAGGACGAGGCGCCCCGGAACTTCTCCTGGTACTCGCTGACGTCCGCGTACGACCCCTCCGGCTGCGGCACCGGGAACTTGGACGACACGTGGACGTACTCGGAGTTCGGCGTCACGAACATGCCGCCGTGCGACGTCTGAATGTTCGGGACCGCCACGATCTGCTTCGTTCTGAAGTCGCTCAGGTCTACCATGGCCATACGTCCGTTCGCCCGGTCCTGAATGTACAGCC
>DASSZB010000284.1:0-10003 GCA_035702935.1 Dehalococcoidia bacterium | reverse complement strand
GCCTCAGCGATGGTGTCCGCGAGACGGCCCACGTGGGCGGAGAGGTCGCGGAGGATTCGTGCGATCTCGCGCTCCTCTTCGGCCAGCAGCTCGCGCCACTTGTTGCCCATCTCCACCGTCTCCAAGGGCTCGAGGAAGACGGTGGCGCCGGAAGACGAGACGTCGTGGACGATGCCCGGCATCTGGGAGCGCATCTCGGCCTTGACGGGGATTACGTAGCGCCCGTCGCGCAGGGTCACGATGGGTTCCTGGATGGCGGCTTTTGCGGATCCCAGCATCTGGTTGAGGCGCGTCGTCAGCCGGTCGTGCGCTATACGGGACTCGCGCCGCAGCTGCGCGAGGACAGGGGAGGCGGAGTCCAGCACTTCGCCCGTGCCGCTGATGGAGCGGCCGATGGCCGCGGTGAGGTCGCGAAAGTCCCCGATGCCGTCCGCGATCTCCGCCAGGAAAGGGATATACGCCCGCAGGCGCTCGATCGCCTCGTGCGCGGTGCGGGAGACGGCGAGCGTGGCCTGCACGTCGAGGAGTTCCTGCGGCTCCAGCGTGTGGCCCAGGGCGGCCTGTTGCACCAGCGTGGCGATGTCCTTCGTGCCGCTGAGGCCCGTGCCGGGTTTCATCTCCAGTAGCCGGCGCGCCTCCGCCGTCAGACGCTGGCGGCGGAGCACCTCGCGATATTCGGGCGAAGGCTCCAGGGCAAGCGCCAGCACCCGTCCGGCGGCTGTCTGCGTGTGCGAGGCCAGCCGGGCGATGACTTTGTCGTATTCGAGGGTCGTGAGGGTCTTGGGTGGGATGGTCATGCTGAGATTAAGTCTAGCGGATTGTCTGTCAGCGGATGGTCTCGCAACGGATTGGGAAGAGGATCAAACGGATTGGTCGCATTCTGGACATCAGGAGGGTGCGCCAGTTTGGGGCGTAGGGGCGCAAGGCCTTGCTCCCCTATGGCGGGTTTCACGGATTCGGGTAACGGAAACACGTGACCTCGTGGTCGTTGACGAGGCCGGCGGCCTGCATGAAGGCGTAGCAGATGGTGGAGCCGACGAAGCGGAAGCCGCGTTTCTTGAGGTCCTTGCTCATGGCGTCGGACTCGGGTGTCGTGGCGGGAACTTCGCGGATGTCCTTGACGGCATTCACTTTCGGACCACCGCCGACGAAGCCCCAGATGTAGGCGTCGAATGAACCAAACTCGTCGCGGACGGCGATGAACGCGCGGGCGTTGTCGATTGTAGACGTTATTTTCAGGCGGTTGCGGACGATGCCCGCATCGGCCAGGAGGCGTTCGACGTCAGCATCGCGGTATCGGGAGATCTTCTCGAAGTCGAAGCCGTCCAGGGCGCGCCGGTAGTTCTCGCGCTTGCGGAGGACGGTGACCCAGGACAGTCCGGCCTGCGCGCCCTCGAGGACGAGCAGTTCGAAGAAGGCGCGGTCGTCGTGCAGGGGCAAGCCCCACTCTTCGTCGTGGTAACGCAGCATGAGGTCGTCGCCCCAGGCGGCCCAGGCGCAGCGCGTGGGTGCGTCAGTGGTCATGCGGGTAAGGCGTGTGGCCGCGGCTCTTGCACCAGTCCTCGTACTCCGGGACTTCTTCGCTGACACACCAGAGGAAGTAGTAAGACCCGGTCTCGCCCATGAACTTGAACTGCCTTCGCAGGTCCTTGACGGTCGCTTCAAATCCTCCGTGCGAGCGAAGGTAATTGCGGAAACCGTTGTGATTCTCCTCCAGCTCGATCAGGCGCTGAGCGTTGTACACTACCGCGTCCAGCTTGCGCGCGTTCCGGATGACACGCGTGTCCTTCTGGAGCGCCTCCATTTCCGGGCCGGTGATGGAGGCGACCGCCATCGGGTCGAAGTTGTGGAACGCCTCCCGAGTGGTTGGCCACTTCTTCTCGACGACGCCCCAGTTGATGCCTGAGAAGAAGACGGCCTTGCTCATGACCTCCAGGTAGTCGCCGAGCCGTTTCGGCTCGATTTTCTCGGGGGCGTGGTGCTCTTCCATGTAGTAGCCCCTTTCTAGGATGTGGACTTGCGGTAGAACACGCGGATGGCGATGAACAGCGTTAGGGCAGCGTACGCCACAAGCGCTAGCAGGCTCAACAGCGCCATTGTACCGTTTGAGTCCATGCCCCAGATATCTGCCAGCCCGGGGTCGATGTCCTGCATCATGCCGTATCGCATGAGGGCCAGCGCGTGCGTCCAGGGTAGGAAAAGCGACACTTGCTCGATGCCCGCTGGCAACAGCGTGATGGGGAACAAGGAGCCGGCCAGGAACCAGGGTGTAACGCCGACGGCGGGGATCATAGGCCCGTAAGCCTCCTGGCGACCGATGAGCAGCGCCAGAGTCTCCGCGATTCCGTAGGTGCTGAGCGACAGGAGAGAGCAAGCGGCGAGGAACCAGGCGACGCCAGCGGGCGAGGTATCGAACTCGGCGCCGCGGAGAATACCGAAGCCCACGAGGATCGCCACCTGTACAAGCGCGACAGTCATGACGCCGAGCGCGTTGGCGAGCGGGATTGCGGCCCTGAATACGGGCGCGACCAGCAATTCGCGGAGGACGCCGAAGTCCTTGTCCACGATGACGTTGATGCCGCTAAACATGGAGGTAAACGGGATGAGGAACGCCACCTGAGCCAGTGCGACATATGTGTAGTAGTCGACCTGTGGGTTGAAGCTACCGAGGGCTGTATCGAGCGCGGGGGCGAGCACGAGAACCCAGAGCAGCGGTGGCACGACCTGCCCGATCATTCCGCTTGCGGTCCTGGTGCTGACGGCAAGCCGCCTGCGGTAGAGAGTACCGAGTCCGAAAGTTGCGGTCTGTATCATCGGGGTCCTCCTAGTTCAGCGAATTGCCGTTGAGCCGGGTGCCCGTGAGGCGCATGAAGACGTCATTGAGGGTGGAGCGGCGAACGGCCACGGCGGCCAGAGAGACACCGGCGCCGCGTACAGCCTCGATAATGGCACCTGTATCCTGCGAGCCGTTCTGGAGGGGAACAGTCACAGTCCCGCCGATCACCTGCGGGTCTCGCGCCTCGAGGGAGAGCAATGCGGTTACGGCGTTCCGGGGATCGCCGTCGACCTGGAGCTCGAGCACCTCGCTCCCGAACGCTTCCAATAGAGCCCGCGGCTTGTCCAGGGCGATGATCTGGCCCTCGTTAACTATCGCGACGCGGTCGCAGACGGCCTCTGCCTCCTCCAGGTAGTGCGTGGTGAGGACGATGGTGACTTGCTCACGATCCCGGAGTTGCCTGATCACGTTCCAGATGCTTCCGCGGACCGCGGGGTCCAGGCCGACCGTGGGTTCGTCCAGGAAGAGGACGCGCGGCGCTGCCAGCAAAGCCCGGGCGATCTCCAGTCTCCGGCGCATCCCGCCGCTGTAGGTTCGGACACTGTCGGCGGCCCGCGTTGTCAGGTCCATGATCTCCAGCAGGGAAGCCGTCCGTTCGCGGGCCTCGTTCTTGGGGACACGCCACAGCCTCGCGTGCAGTTGCAGGTTCTCCAGGCCGCTGAAGTCGTTGTCCAGCACGCTGTCCTGGAAGACGACGCCGGTCTCCCGCCGCACCGCGAGCGGTTCGCGGACGACATCATGACCGGCTACTTCGATTTTTCCTGCCGTTGGACGAACGGTCGTGGTGAGGACCCCCACGGTTGTCGTCTTTCCGGCGCCGTTCGGTCCAAGCAGACCGAAGACCTCGCCGGGGGCAACTTCGAAGGAAATGCCTTTCAGCGCCTCCAGGCCGCCCGTGTACGCCTTCCGCAGCCCGTCGACCCAGATTACCGGGGTAGTCATGGGGCCTCCTTGTGATAGAATCCTTCCAGGGATAGTCTCTTGTAGATACTATCTGCAAGAAAGTATACTCTGTCAAGAGGGTACTGATGGCAAAGACGAGGAATTATCAGCACTACTGCCCGGCGGCCCGCACGCTGGAAGTGATCGGCGAGAAATGGTCGCTGCTCGTCGTGCGGGATCTCCTGCGGGGGCCCCAGCGGTTTACCGACCTGATGCGCTTCATGGGCGGGATCACACCGAAGTGGTTGACCCAGCGGCTGCGCGACCTCGAAGAGGCTGGCATCGTCGATCGGGACAGCGCGCCCGGCCGGCGCGAGGTCTGGTACCGCCTGACAGCCAAAGGCCGGGACCTGGGGCCGGTGGTCGCCGCGCTTGCTGTCTGGGGTCTTGAGCATGCTATGCGCCGTCCCCTTCCAGGGGAGACCGTCCACCCCGAATTGATGGCGCAGGGCATCACGGCCTACATGAACGCGAAGAGAGTCCGGCCCTCGGCTCCGGTTACCTGGGAGTTCCGCTTCGAGGGAGGCGCGCCTCAGCGCCTGCGGTTTGACGGCGAGCGCTGGCTCGTGGTGGCCGATGTGTCGGTTGACGTCACCATGGATACGACCGTCGAAGGTTGGATGGGATTCGTCTACGCGCCGCCGGAAGAGAGAACACGCGCCGCCGCCGGGCTGCGCATCGCTGGTGATCCCGGGAAGGTGCGCGAGTTCCTCACGCTGATCGCGGCCGTCGCGCCCGGGGGTCAGGCACTTGCCATCTAAGGCACGTGGACGGAGAGGCGTTCCGCAATGGCCTGGCGAAGGCCGGCTTCCTCGTCCGAGAATGTGTTTTCAAGCCCCCAGAGCACCATCTCCCGCACCACACCGCTGAGCGCTTCGCCCTTCGGGGTGAGCCGGTATTCCGCGCGCAGCGGGCGCTGACTGTAGACGGACCGTTCAACCAGGCCCTGCGTCTCGAGCCTCTGGAGGCGCTCTGATAGTAGCTTCGGGGGCGGCGCTGGCGTCGATTCGCGGAACTGGCCGAAGCGAGTCTTCCCCAGGAATAGGTCGCGGATGATGAGCAGCGTCCAGCGGTCGCCAACCAGGTCGAGGGTGCGTGCCACGGGGCAGTTCTGATTGTATGGACCTATTTTCGCCATTTCACGGGAAATTGTACAAAAGTAGCTTGACTCATTCAAGGAAGTCAGTATATTGAATGAAGTCAATCGCGGCCAGGCGGAAGGAGGCCCCACTTTGCCCAACGCATCCGAGCTCAAGCAGCAGCTTGAGTCCAAGGTCACAGAGATAAAGCAGATCGTTTCCGGCGTCGATGAAGAGCGCGCTTCGCAGCCTCCAGCGACGGGGGAATGGTGCGTCAAGGAAGTGCTGACGCATCTCGGCGTCGATCCCCTGATTCTTTCGAGCTTCAAACAGATCGTTGAGGAAGACACCCCGTTCATCGATGTCGTTCCCGGACAGTCGCATTTTAGCGAGGAACAGAGGGCGCGCACCGTATCGGCGATTCTCGATGAGGTGGAGACGCGCTACCTGGACGTCGCAGGCTTGCTGGGGAGCCTTAGTCCCGACCAGCTCCAGCGCAAGGCTCACATTCCCCTGTTCAAGCAGACTCCGTTCGGGGAGTATCCAACCCTGGAGCAATGGGCCTCAGGTCTGATCAACTTCCACCTCGCCGACCACGTGAACCAGCTTCGCACTCTGACACAGTGACATTCGACTCGCCCAGGCGGCGGTAAACAGGTCTAAAATAGTCCCGTCAAAAGGGGCCCAGCCCAGAAGGAGGAAGGATAGATGGGTAACCCGGTAGTGCACTTCGAGGTAACCGGCAAGGACGGCAAGAAACTCCAGGACTTCTATAGCGGCATCTTCGGCTGGAAGATCGACGCCAGCAACCCGATGAACTACGGCATCGTCAGCAACGAGGACACCGGTGGCGGGATCGGAGGCGGCATCAGCGGTGGGGATGGCCAGAACACGCAGGTGACGTTCTACGTCGGCGTCGATGACCCGCAGGCGTACCTCGACAAGATAGAGGCGGCGGGCGGCAAGACGGTGGTTCCGGTGACGGAGATCCCCGGCATGGTTACATTCGCCCAGTTCGCCGACCCCGAGGGCAACATCATCGGCATCGTCAAGAACGAGATGCCGGCAGGGTAGCGCCGAGGACGGCCATGATAAAGGGCGTACACAGCGCGATTATCTGGACGGAGGAGATGGGCCGGCTTTTGCCGTTCTATCGAGACACCCTCGGTATGAGAGTCGACGTAGACACGCCGGAGTTCGTGCTCTTCGCGGCGGATGGCGCCGGGCAACTGGGCCTGGGAGTTCACAGCGAGGTGAAGGGGCAGTCGCGGGACCCCAACCGCGTGATGATAGACCTTGGCGTCGACAGCTGCCAGGCAGAGTACGAGAGACTGCGGACGAAGGGCGTGGATTTTATCCGGGAGCCCAGCACCGATGAGGGCGACCCGCACATCGTGGCTACTTTCAAGGACCCGGACGGGAACCTTGTGCAGTTGATCCAGGGACCGTAGACAACAGCTAATCGCGCTCGAACTGTATCCAGGTCGAGCGCGCAATGGCACACAATACGCCGGCTTCGGTGAAGAGCGCCGAGCCGGCGTAGCCTTTTCTACCATCGAACCCCAGTGGCCAGGACACGATGACGTGCCGCTGCCCTGCGGCGACCGGGGCGACAAGGCGGGCTGCCAGACGGCCGAGCACGGCGTTGCGGCCGGGCATCCTGATATGCAGGGACCAGCCGGCGGGGCAGTCGAGGGCGGCCCAGACGAACTCCGGCCGGACGAGGCCGTCGTCGCCGGCGGCCCAGGCGGGCGGGACCCAGGCGGCTGCCATCCTGTCCCCGTCTCCCACCGGCCCGCCGAAGATGCGGAAGCCGTCCAGTCGCTTCGGGCCGCAGACAATGCACGTCGGGAACGGGTGCTGGTCGAGGCCGGGGTAGCCGATGGAGGCCTCGTCGGCCTCATCGAAGCTCACGGGTGCGGGCGGGTCGATATCCAGCTCGGCCGGGAGCGCCTCTGCGATCATCGCCGTGCCGTCGTACACCTGGACGCCGCCGGCCTCGCGTTCCACCGTGAGCGGGCGTCCCAGCGGCGGCGGCAAGCGGAGGGTCACCTCCGCCGGGTTCGCGCCCAGCAGCCCGGCCAGCACTCCGCTGACGTAGCCGCCGTGGCCGGTGCCGGGCGGCCCGTTGTAGCGGGGGTCGAGTACGAGGGTCTTGCTCACGCAGCCAGGGCGGTCTTGAGGGCTTTGAGCAACGCCGCGTCCTCGTCGGGGCGGACGGTACGCGGGTCCAGGAGCAAGCGGTCACTCTCGATCCGGCCGACCACCGCGGGATCCCCCGTGCGCAAGCGCCGCGCGATCTCGGCGAGCCGTACGCCGTCGGCGGCGATGGCGAGCAGTTTCGTGGGCAGGCTTTCCTCCGGGAGGCTGCCCCCGCCGACCATTGAGCGGCCGTCGACAAGCTTTGCCGATGATCCGGTGGTCCGTGCCCAGCGAGCAGCTCGGCGCTCGATCTCCTTCAGGGGCATGGCAATCATCCGCCAGACCGGGACCTTCTCCAGCGCCTCCCCGCGCAGGTAGTGCAGGAGCGTCGCATTCAGTCCGGCAATCGTTGCCTTGTCCATCCGAACGGCACGCGCCAGCGGATGCCGGCGCAGGTCATCTACGACCGACCGGCGGCCGATGATGACACCCGCCTGGGGGCCGCCGAGGAGCTTGTCCCCGGAGAACAGCGTGAGGTCCGCGCCCGCCTTCACGCTCTCCTGCACCGTGGGCTCGTGCGCGAGGCCGAATGGGCGCGGGTCGATAAGGCAGCCGGAGCCCAGATCGTCCAGCAGGAGCAGGCCGTGCTCATGCGCCCGACGCGCAATCGACTCGATGCCGGGGGACTCCGTGAAGCCAATGATCCGGAAGTTGCTGGCATGGACGCGCATGATGGCGCGTGTCTCTTCAGTAATCGCCCCTTCGTAGTCGCGCAGGTAAGTGCGGTTGGTCGTGCCGACCTCCACCAGGCGCGCGCCTGACTGGCGCATCACGTCCGGTATCCGGAAGCCACCGCCGATCTCCACGGCCTGTCCACGCGAGATGATGACTTCGCGGTCGCGGCAAAGGGCGGATAGCGTAAGTAGCAGTGCGGAGGCGTTGTTGTTCACCGCCATCGCGGCTTCGGCGCCTGTCAGCCGGACGAGCGCCGCTTCCATGTGTGCGTAGCGCGATCCGCGCTCTCCCGCTTCGAGGTCGAACTCCAGGTTGGAGTAGCCGCGCGAGGCAGTTGCCATGGCGTCGATGGTTTCCTCGGAGAGCGGCGCGCGGCCCAGGTTTGTGTGGATGATGACCCCGGTGGCGTTGATCACCGGGCGCAGGGACGGGCGCAGGACGGCCTCCGCCAACGAGAGTACGTTCTCGATAATTTGGCCCTCGTCGGGCGCCGATTTGCCTTCCGAGACTGAGCGACGGGCCGCTTCCAGGGCCTGGCGTGCGATCCCTGCCACCACCTCGTGGAGGGCCTGGATGGAGCGCACCCGTTCGTCCGCCAGGAGACGGTCGACGGAGGGCAGGTTGCGGAAGGGGTTATCAGGGGCCACGGAACGATTGTATCACCGCCCGGTCGCGACACCCGGCCGCGATTCGGCCACCGCCTGGCTGCTAGAATCGAGGTAAGGAGGGCAGCTTGGCAGACGAAGAACCGAACGACGAAGAGCAGAAGTCCCGGGGGCGTCCGCCCGGCATCTTTGATGAGGCGTTCTTGACCGGCATCGAGGGTGTGACGGAGCTTTACCTCATACGCCACGCGCAGCAGCACATCGACGTCTACGGCGTGGCCGCGGACTGGGTGGACCCGCCCCTCACGGAGCACGGCCACGCCCAGGCCCGCCTGCTTGCGCAGGCTCTTTCCACGACGCATTTCGACGGGATCTTCGCCAGTCCGTTAAAGAGGACGCAGGAGACGGCGAAACCGCTGGCGGACGTGCACCGGCTCCCCATCGAGACGATGGAGGACCTCCGCGAGGTCGAGGTCTTCCGCGAAATCCCGCCCGATGTGACCGTGCGCGACTTCCTGGGGGATGACCGGCTGAACGCGGCCCGCCAGCGGATGATCGACGAGCGCAACTGGGACGTCTATCCATATACCGAACCCAGCTACGAGTTCAAGAAGCGAGTGATCAATGCCATCGAGACGATCATCGCGATGAAAAAGGGCGAGCGGGTAGCCGTGGTCTGCCACGGCGGGGTCATCAACGCCTACTGCGGCCACATCATCGGTTCGCGCTATGACATGTTCTTCCGTCCGGCCCATTCGTCCGTCAACATCGTCGCCGTCGGCGGCAGCCGCCGCATCGTGCGTACCCTGAACGATATCCACCACCTGCGCACCGCGGAGGGGGATTTCCTGACGTACTGACGGGCGGGTCGTCTCCGGGCTACGGGTGCCGTACGGGCGCAGCACACGCTGTCGACGTATGACCATGGTTCACCGACGGTGGATTCGATGACGGAACGTCATTGCTCAACACGCGTGCTGCGCCCCTACGCCCGAACTCCAGGGGCTATCCGTTGACCCGCGTTAGCTCTGGCCATAAGATTGTGATATCTCGCACGAAAGGCGCGTCCCCATGACCGAAGCAGTGCAGAACCTCCGCATCCCGGGCCCTACCCCCGTCCCGCCCGACATCCTCGAGGCCATCGCGCACCCGATGGTGAACCACCGCGGCCGCGAATTCGCCGCGCTCATCAAGCGCGTGTCCGAACGCCTGAGGGACTTCTTCCTGACGAAGAACGATGTCATGATCCTCAGCGCCTCCGGAACCGGCGGCCTGGAAGCCGCCGTCGTCAACTCCCTCTCGCCGGGCGACAAAGTGCTGTGCGTGAGCATCGGCGCCTTCGGCGACCGTTTCGCCGCCATCTGCGAGGCTTACGGCGCCGACGTCACCATTCTCCCGTATGAGTGGGGCCAGGCTGCGAAGGCGGATGACATCCGCAAGGCGCTGGCCGCGGAGCCGGAGATCAGGGCCGTCACCGTCACCCACAACGAGACGTCGACAGGCGTCACCAACCCGCTGGAGGAGATCGCCGCCGCCGTCCGCGAGGCTGACAAGCTCCGTCTCGTCGACGCCGTCAGCAGCCTCGGCGCCGTACCGCTGGACATGGACGGCTGGGGCCTCGACGTGGTTGTCACCGGCTCGCAAAAGGGCTGGATGGTGCCGCC
>DASSZB010000291.1:0-4542 GCA_035702935.1 Dehalococcoidia bacterium | reverse complement strand
GACCTCGATCCGGGCGAGACGGTGGACTGTACCTTCACTAACGTAAAGGCCGGCTCCATTACGATCGTGAAGGACGCGGTACCGAACGACCCCCAGGACTTCAGCTTTACTTGCTCACCGCCGCTGGGGAGCTTCACGCTGGACGATGATGCTGACGGGACTCTGAATAGCACGACCGGCCCGGTCAGTGTCGCGGCGGGTGTATACAGCTGTTCAGAGGCTTCTGTCTCAGGGTGGGCCCCGACCAGCGCTACGTGCAGCGACGGCAGCCCGGTGGGCGCGATCAACGTTAGCCCGGGCGAGAACGTGACATGCACATTCGTCAACACCAAGAACGGCTCGATCACGATCGTCAAAGATGTAGCCAACCCACCCGGCACGCACTCCCAGGACTTCAGCTTTACCTGTGCGGCGCCGCTGGGGAACTTCTCACTGGACGATGACCTTGACCCAGCGCTGTCGAACACTCAGGGACCGGTCAGCGTCGCGCCGGGTATGTACGGCTGTTCGGAGGCTTCGGTCCCGTTGTGGACGCTGACCAGCGCGACGTGCAGCGACGGCAGCCCAGTGAACGCGATCAACGTTGGCCCGGGAGAGAGCGTGACCTGCACGTTCCTCAACACCAAGAACGGCAGTATCACGATCGTAAAGGATGTGGCCAACCCGCCCGGCACGCACCCGCAGGACTTCAGCTTCACGTGCTCGGCCCCGATCGGCAGCTTCCAGCTCGACGACGACGCCGACGGCACCTTCTCCGACACCAGAGGGCCGACCAGCGTCTCGGCCGGAACGTACGGCTGCTCGGAGGCACCGACGGCCGGGTGGGTGTTGACCAGCGCCACGTGCAGCGACGGCAGCCCCGTCAGCGCGATCAATGTGTCTGCAGCCGAGGACGTGACCTGCACGTACGTGAATGCGCCGGTTGGGAACGTGGTCATCACGAAGGTTTGCGTCGGAGGAAATGAGACCTTCGGATTCACTGGAACCCTGGGGGCCTTCGCCCTCACATGCGTCGGTGGCGGCGCCAGCCAGTCCTTCACCAACATCCCGGTGGGCGCGAAAACGGTGACCGAATCGCCGGCGCCGGCCGGCTGGAGCTTCACGGGCCTAACGTGTGGTGATCCCGACAATGGCACAACGACCAGTGGCTCAACGGCGACAATTGACCTCGACGCCGGCGAGACGGTGACGTGCACTTACACGAACATGAAGAGCGCAACGGTCGTGATCGTCAAGAATACGGTGCCCGACTCCGATCAAGACTTTGGATTCTCATGCGCCGGTCTGGGTACGTTCTCCCTGGACGACGATGCTGATGGGACGCTGCCGAACACGCACCAGTTCGACAACGTGACGCCGGGATCGTACACCTGCACAGAAGCGAACGCGCAGGGCTACCAGACCGCAGTCTCGTGCGCTGACCCCGACGCCGGGAGCACGGGTGAGCCGCCAACCGCGCTCATAGACGCCGACCCCGGCGAAACCGTGACCTGCACGTTCACTAACACGTTCCACCCCGGGCCGAATCCGGTGGGGGGGATCCTTGGACTGCTGGACGGCGCTGACGTGTCAGCGCCGCGAGAATCCTCCCGGAACACTGCTCCAGGGGGACCGGACGGCCTGATGCTGGGCGCCGTGGGCGCAGGTGTGGGGCTACTGCTGGCCGCGGCCTGGGTGGCGCGCAGGCGGCTGCTCCGGTAGTCCCAGGAAACACCTGGACTTAAAGTAAGAGCCGGTCGAAGGTTATCGACCGGCTCCTGCGTCTCAGCGGAGCGAGAGGGGGATCAATCACTCCACTCCACCGCCAATATATTCGGCCCCTGCGGATGGACGGTTAGAGACGGGTTACGTGTCGGTAATATCTCAGTGACAAACCAGGCTTACAGGTATTCCAATTGGCGGCTCTGCGGACCGATGCGGCTAAGAGGGCCCGTCGTGCTCCTCGTTGCCATCCTGTCGATCGCAGCGGCCTCTTGCTCCGACGGTGGTGATGACAGAGCTACTCCGACCAGCGGCACACCTGCTTCCCAGGACGACGAGCGGGCGCTCCCAACCCTGGAACCGGTAAGGCTGTACGGCGCAGCCGCGGGGGACCAGTCGGGTGCCATTGCGGCAGGAGACTTCAATGGTGACGGCGCCGGGGATGTTGTGCTGGCGGCGGCGTTCGCCGATGGACCAGACGGCGCCGCTGACGCCGGCGCGGCATACGTCTTCCTGGGACCTTTCGAGCCCGGCGAGGAACGCGACGCGGCGACCGGCGACCAGGCGCTCACAATCCTCGGAGCGGCGGCTGGAGACCAGCTCGGGCGATCCGTGGCTGCCGGCGACTTCGATGGCGATGGGCTAGACGATATCGTCCTAGGTTCCCCGTCCTCAGATGGCGCGGGGGGAGACCGAGTTGACGGGGGCAGGGTCGACGTGGTGGCCGGCTCGCGGGAACTGAGCGGGGCCCAGAGGACGGTTAGCGTTGCCGACGCTGGAACGGCCAAAGTCACGGTCTTTGGCGCGTCGCCCGGCGACCTGGCCGGCTTTTCAACGGCGACGGCTCATGTCAACAACGACGGCGCCGCGGACCTGCTGATCGGCGCATTCTATGCCGCAGGGCCGGGGGACACACGCCCAATGTCCGGGGAGGTTTACGTCGTGTACGGCGGCGATAGGACGGGTCCGCTGGACCTCGCCGCGACGACCGCGGACGTCACGATATACGGGGCGGCCACCGGCGACCGGCTGGGGGAAGGCGTTGCCGCCGGCGATGTCGACGGCGACGGGCTCGATGACCTGCTGCTCCCCGCTCCCTTCGCCGTCAGCCTGAGCGGAGTTAAGGACGCTGGACGCACATACGCCGTTACCTCGCCACCACCACCGGAAATTGACCTGGCGTCTTACGTGGCGGCCGCCACAGTGTACGGCACGGACGATGGAGACCAGCTGGGGCACGTAACAGTCGCCGGCGATGCGGACAAAGATGGCAAAGATGACCTCCTGTTAACGGCAGTCTCCGCCGATGGGCTCGGTAACAGCGTAGACCTGGCGGGAGAGGCGGCATTCCTGCGTAGCTCGTCGCTGAAAGCCGTGGTGGACACTGCAGCGGGCGGCGCGGACAGCGTGATCTACGGGCGCGACACGCGCGACCGCCTGGGTCGGAGCGCGGCAATGGGCGACGTGGACGGCGATGGCCGCGAGGAGTTGATCCTCGGAGCACCGGGAGGCGCTGGCGCCGGAAACAATACGCCGGACGCGGGAGAGGTATACGTGCTGCCGGGAGACCCCCGCTCCGAGGAAATTGTGCCGGGCAAGGGCTACGTCTTCTTCGGATTCGACCCCGGCGACGCCCTGGGATCGGAGGTATTCGGGCGCAATCCGCTGGTAGCGGCGGACCTGGACGGCGACGGCCGCGATGAGATGCTGGTGGTGGCGCCGCTGGCGGATGGCGTGGACAACAAGCGGCGCGATTGTGGAGAAGCCTTGATTTTGTTCATAACCATTACGAACGAAACCTAGGGGCTGAAATCCATATGGACAGCCACACCCTCCCTTCGTAACCTCTGGTCAATGAAGACGGTCTGGCGGTGGAGTTGGGTGGCGCTGCTTGTCCCGGCGCTACTGGTGAGCGCTTGCGGCGACGATGACGGCCCCGAGCCCACACCGGTCATCTCGAGCGAGGAAAGCTACGCCGAGGGCACCGTGAGGATGGGCATCGAGACACTGGACACCGGCTTGCTGAAAGGGCATTCGTATGCCGAGGCGGAGGACGGGTGGACGGTGCAGGAAATACACGTCACCGCCGTGGACGAAAAGAGCAGGAGCTGGCCGGTCATCGAGATACCGGAAAGCGGCACGGGGGAGGCGGCCACGCTGTTTTTTGAGGTGACCATCCAGGAGTTGCCCCGCGGCGACCAAGTCACCGTGACAACCGAAGTGACTTTCAGGAACGACGCGGGCGATGAAACGGAGCGGACGGCCGCAGATACTTGGCCTCCATAGGGGGAAGGAAGCGAATGGCCATAACGAAAGTCTCGGCAGTTCCCGTCGGCGCAGCCTTGCTCGCGCTAATCATCGCGATGCCCGGCCCTGTGGGGACCGGCGCGTTCGCGGCGGCTTCGGACGTCCGCCTTGCAAGCGTCGACTGTGCCGGGAATCCCGAGTTGGTAGAGGTGAAGAACTTCGGTAACGAAGGGCAGGACCTCACTGGTTGGCAACTCCAGAGCGATGGCGACGCCCCGTTTAGCCTGACGCAGGCAGGGGTCATTCCGGCCGGCGGCTCTATTTTCATCGAGAGCGGACCGAACGCCCAGGCCGCCTTGAGGTGGTCCCAATCCCAGACTTTCCGCGACAACGATGCGAGCGACTTTGCCCGTCTGGTGGACAACACGGGGGCCACGAGAGCACAGACCGCCTGCGCGCAGGCAGCGACCTCAGCCACGGCCACGCCAACCCCCACACGTGCGGCAGGTGGAGTGCCAAACGGCGGCGGTCGGCAGGGGACGTCCGGCGGGCTGCTGTCACCGGCGATGTTCATCTATGCCGGGGGCTCGATCG
>DASSZB010000186.1:0-3771 GCA_035702935.1 Dehalococcoidia bacterium | reverse complement strand
AGATATCAGACGAAGCCTTGATCGAGGTCGAGGAGTCGCGAGAAGGGTTCGCCCGGATCGTGGCGGAGCCGCTCCAGCCCGGTTTCGGGATAACGCTTGGCAACGCCCTGCGACGGGTGCTCTTGAGCTCGCTACAGGGTGCGGCCGTAGTGTCTGTTCGCATCGACGGCGTGCAGCACGAGTTCTCGACGATCCCGAACGTGAAGGAGGACACGATAGAGTTTCTCCTGAACGTGAAGGAGATGCGGCTGCGGGCGCTTTCGGAGCGACCGGGGACGATGGTGCTGGACATCTCTGGGCGCGAGGGCGCCATCACGGCGGCGGACATCCAGGCGCCGGAGCATTACGAGATAGTCAACCCGGACCTGTACCTGGCCACGGTGAACTCCGCGGACGGCCGGCTGTACGTTGAGTTCAACGTCGAGCCCGGCCGCGGGTACCGGCCGGCCGGCCAGGTCGATGGCACGGCGATCGGGGTTATTCCCGTCGATGCCATCTTCTCACCGGTGCGCAAGGTGAACTACAAGGTGGAGCACACGCGCGTGGGCCAGGCCACGAACTACGACAAGCTGACACTGGAGGTGTGGACCGACGGCACCGTTTCCGGTGTGGACGCTGTGAGCAAGAGCGCCGACATCCTGGTGGAGCAGTTCACTCTGTTCTCACACATGGGGCGGCCGGCTCTGCCGACCGTGGACCGCGGTCTCGGCCAGGGCATCCAGCTGCCTCCCGAAAAGTTCAACATGGCTATCGAGGACCTCACGCTTTCGATGCGGGCGTACAACTGCCTGCGTCGCAGCGGCCTGATGACCGTGGGCCAGGTGCTGGAAAAGAGCGAAGAGGAACTCCTGGCCTTGCGAAACTTCGGGCGCAAGTCATACGACGAGCTGCGCGAGCGGCTGGACGAGCTTGGGCTACTGCCGGCCGACCGGGGCGGCGCCGATGAAGGAGAGCTGCCGGAAGCCCTGCCGCTGGACGACGAGGAGACGCCGATAAGCGCTATCGCCCAGGCAGCTGCCATTGAGGCCGAGCCGGTGGGTGAGCCGGAAGTTACGGCCGAGGAACCCGCCGCGCCCGTGGCCGCTCCCAAGAAGGGCCGGGCCAAGAAGGCGGCGGCCCCTGCTGCCGCGGAGGGCGATGAGGAAGAGCCGGAATGGAAGCAGAAGCTGCGAGCCCTCACCGGCGAGGAGGAAGCGTAACGATGGCCCACAGGATCGACGGCCGCAAGCTGGGCCGCGCCACTGACCACCGGCTCGCGCTCTTTCGCAACCAGGTGACGGACCTGCTAAAGCACGAGAAGATCATCACGACGGAAGCCAAGGCCCGCGAAGTGAAGGGTCTGGCCGAGAAGATGATCACGCTGGGCAAGCGGGGCGACCTGCACGCCCGCAGGCAGGCCAGGCGCTTCGTGTACGACACGAAGGTTGTGGACAAGCTCTTCAGCGAGCTGGCCCCGCGCTTCGCCTCGCGCCAGGGCGGGTACAGCCGGCTGGTGAAGATCGGACCCCGGCAGGGAGACGGCGCGAAGATGGCGCAGCTTGAACTGATTGGAGAGGAGGCGTAAGCCCCCGCCGCCCGGAAGGGTAACGGAGGCTGAATGCCGCGGGAAAAGCGTGTACGCCGGCTGGCGCTCCTGGTGGAGTATGACGGCACGGCTTACGGCGGCTCCCAGTACCAGAAGAACGCACCGACGGTGCAGGGCACGCTGGAGCGGGCCCTTAGCAGATTAACAAGCGAACCTATACGAGTCGCCTTCGCCGGGCGGACGGACGCAGGAGTCCACGCCAGGGGGCAAGTCGCGTCGTTCTCGACGGGAAGCCGGCACACGGCCGGGACCTTCGTCAAGGGGACGAACGCCTTACTCCCGGCGGACGTCAGCGTACAGGCAGCAGCCGAGGTGCCGGTGGAGTTCAACCCCAGGCGGCACGCGGTCCGGCGCTGGTACCGGTACACTCTGTACCTGCGGCCGCAACGGTCCGCGCTGATGCGGAACCGGGCGTGGCATGTAGGGCCGGGACTGGACCAGGGAGCCATGCAAGAAGCGGCGGCGGCGCTGGCCGGGAGGCACGATTTCGCGGCGTTCGCGCCGCCCTCCGAGGCCACACACGGCAGTACGCACCGCGAGGTGTTCACCGCCGCGGTGACGCCGGGTGACGATACGGGACTCCTGTTCTTTGACATCGAGGCGAACGCCTTCCTCCAGCGCATGGTGCGCCGGATAATGGCGGCGCTGGTGGATGTAGGCCAGGGGAAGCTCTCGCAGGCGGAGTTCCGGCGGCTCGTAGACGAGGCGCAACCCGGGGCGGCGGCGGCAACGGCGCCGGCCAGGGGGTTGTGCCTGATGAAGGTTCGCTACGAAAGCGGGTTGTTTGATGCTGAAACAGATGAAGACATATAGCCTCAAAGGGGGCGATGTCCAGAAGGACTGGCAGGTGATCGACGCCGAGGGCCAGGTGCTGGGGCGTCTCGCCACGCACGTTGCTGCCCTGCTCCAGGGCAAGCACAAGCCCGCTTACTCGCCCCACCTGGACATGGGCGACTTCGTGATTATCATCAACGCGGCCAAGGTGCGGCTGACCGGCAAGAAGGTGGAAGACAAGATATACTACCGGCACACCGGTTATATGGGCGGGCTGAAGGAGACGACGCTGGGCGAGATGCTGCAGCGCAAGCCCGAGCGCGTGATCGAGCTGGCAGTGCGGGGGATGCTCCCCCGGAACAAGCTGGCGAAACACTTGCTGGGGCACATGAAGGTCTACGCCGGGCCGGAGCACCCGCACGGCGCCCAGGTGGGCGCATCGACGAAGCGCCAGCGCGCGGCGGCGGCCGCGGCGGGCAAGACGGAGTAGCGGAATATGACGCAGGAGACAAGCAGCACAACGCCCAGCGGCGAGTATCACTACGGGACGGGCCGGCGCAAGTGCGCAGTGGCCCGTGTGCGCCTGTACCCGGGCAGCGGGACCATCGAGATCAACGGGCGCCCGTACATGGAGGCGCTGCCCCGCAAGAACCTGCAGGAGAAGGTGCGACAGCCGCTGGAAGCAGCGGAGTTGTCCGGCAAGTTCAACGTGATCGCCAAGATAAACGGCGGCGGTGTCAGCGGCTGGGCGGATGCACTGGCGCACGGCACGGCGCGGGCTCTCGTAGCCTACGACGAGAAGCTGCGGACGGTGATGCGCAAGGCGGGGCTTCTGACGCGCGACCCGCGCGTGAAGGAGCGGAAGAAGTACGGCCTGAAGCGCGCCCGCAAGGCGCCGCAGTACACCAAGCGCTAGCAGTACGGAACGGAACGCCGAAGGCCGGGCAGAAATGCCCGGCCTTTTTGCATGAAGTTACCTGAGGGCGAGGCGAACTTGATGGCGAGGTCGACTTCGGCCATTTTCGAGGTGCTGAGTTCTGTTATCCGCTTGGCGAGCGTGGTTCTGCGAACGGTGATGATGTCGTCGAAGTTAACCACTGACTGGCGGCGGAGACCATCCTCAGGTCCCAGCCTCACCTCAACGGGGAGTCCGCTTCATCGGGCTCTTGCTGGTGGTGGCCCGTGCCGGGGGACCAAGTCAAGGCTTATCCGTTGTTGCTGTGCTCCTATGAGTATTCCCGGCGGGAGCGGGGCGGCAGGCGTTAGGGGAGGGTGTTCTTGAGGACGGCGCCTTGCTTGAGGACGAGCTTGACGTTGTTCTTGTCCACGAGGCAGTTGATGTCCTCGAGCGGGTTTCCCTGCACGACGATGACGTCGGCCCATTTGCCGGGCTCGATCGTGCCGGTTCGATC
>DASSZB010000181.1:0-2327 GCA_035702935.1 Dehalococcoidia bacterium | reverse complement strand
CCGGCGCATGAGCCCGGCCGCGCTCGACGACTCCGCGGAGCGCCGCCGTCTCGATCCCGACGGCATGCTCAAATACGTCGCTGCCCTTCCGGAGCAGTGCCGCGACGCCTGGACTGCCGCCCAGCTGCTTGACCTGCCTGCGCACCCGGCCGCCGTCAAGCAGGTCGTGGTCGCCGGCATGGGAGGCTCAGCGATCGCCGGTGACCTCTGGCGCGTCCTCCTGCAGCGCGAATGCGCCATTCCCGTCTTCAACGTCCGGGGATACGACTTACCGCCCTTCGTTGACCGCGACACACTTGTTGTCGCCTCCAGCTTCAGCGGCGACACGGAGGAGACGCTATCGGCTTTCTACCAGGCCCTACCCATCGCCTGCCCAAAAATCGCCATTACAACCGGCGGCCGGCTGCTGGCAGCGGCGCGCGCCAATGGCGTGCCGGCCTTCACGTACCAATTCGGCGGGGAACCCCGGGCCGCGCTCGGCTGGAGCCTGATGCCCCTGCTTGCCATCTCCGAAAAGCTGGGCCTCACTTCCGGCATCGGAACCGATGTTGAGGAGATGATCGCCCTGCTCGAAAGCATGCGCTCCGAGATCGGCGAGGACACTCCCACATCTGAGAACCTCGCCAAGCAGATCGCGGTCAGCTTGCATGAAAGGCTCCCTGTCGTCTACGGCGCCGGGCCGTTGGCCGAAGTCGCGCGCCGCTGGAAGACCCAGCTCAACGAATCCTCCAAGGTCTGGGCTTTCCACGAGGAACTCCCGGAGATCCACCACAACGCCATAATCGGCTACGGCCTCCCAAAGAAGATCGCTCGGGAAACCGCCGTCGTCTTCCTGCACTCGGACGACCTCATCCACCTCCGCGTCCAGGTCCGCTACGGTTTCACCCGAGACTTGCTGACGCGCGCCGGGGTCGAGTCCCTCACAGTGGGGACGCGTGGAGTCGGAGCCTTAGCCCAGCTGCTATCGCTGGTCTACCTCGGAGACTACGTGAGCGCCTACCTGGCCCTTCTCTACGGGGTCGACCCTACTCCGACCACCATTATCGACGAACTCAAGGCCTGGCTGGCCACACAGGAGTAGCACATGTCCGGCACCGTCCTCCTTAACGGCACCCTCATCGACGGCACCGGCAGAGACCCGGTGACGAACGCCGCCGTCGTCATCGTCGGCGGGAACATTACCGCCACGGGGCCCGACGACGGCATTGCGCGCCCGCCGGATGCCCGTGTCATAGATCTCGACGGCCGCACCATCATGCCCGGCCTCATGGACGCCCACGTGCACCTGGGGATAGTCGACCTCTCCGTCAGCTCCCCCCAACGCGATTCGCTGGCCGTCTGGGCCATGAAGGTGAAGCAGAACATCGAGGACACGCTCGACGCCGGCATCACGACTGTCCGCGATGCCGCCGGCATCGATGGCGGGTTCGCCAAGGCGGTCGAAGACGGCCTCCTCCGCGGGCCCCGCATCCTGCCCAGCGGCAGCGCCATCTCGCAGACCGGCGGCCATGGCGATTGGCGCCCGCGCTATGCCGACCTCCCCCAGACATCGATCCCCGGCCTCACCGCCCTGCCCGCCATCTGCGACGGCCCGGACGAAGTACGCCGAGCCGTCCGCCAGAACCTTCGCATGGGCGCCACGCAGATCAAGATCATGGCCTCCGGCGGCGCCATGTCCCCTTCCGACGAACTGGAAGCGACCCAGCTAACAACAGACGAGATCGCAGCCGCCGTTCATGAGGCGGAGGCCGCGGGCAAGTACGTCATGGCGCACGTGTACACGCCGCGCGCCATCGCCAATTGCCTGACCGGCGGCGTGCGCACCATCGAGCACGGCAATTTCCTCGACGAAGAGCAAGCCGCCGAGATGAAGAAGCGCGGCGCCTACCTGGTGCCGACGATCACCACCTACGACCTCATAGACCGCTTCGGCGCCCAGTACGGCATCCCGGAATTTAACCTCGAGAAGATCCGCCTCGCCAGGACCGGCTCTTTCGAGAGCGTGCGCATCGCCATGGCGGCCGGCGTCAAGATCGGTTCCGGGTCAGACCTCCTCGCCCAGATGCAGCCCTACAAGACGATGGAGCTGCCCCTGAAGGCACAGGTGATGACCCCGATGGAAGCGATCGTCAGCGCCACCCGCATCAACGCAGAGCTCCTCCGCCTCGAAGATCGAACCGGCACCATCGAGCCCGGCAAGTGGGCCGACGTCATCGTCGTGCAGGGAAACCCCCTCGAGGACATCAACTGCCTGGCGGACAAGAACAACGTCAAGCTCGTCATCAAACAGGGCGCCGTCCTCAAAGACACTCTCCCCTGATCCCTCC
>DASSZB010000156.1:0-4260 GCA_035702935.1 Dehalococcoidia bacterium | reverse complement strand
TATGTGGCCGGGTTCGACCGCGGCGTCCGCCCGATGGGCGACTGGTCGATGATCACGACCTTGTCCAGTTGCTCGAGGCCGATGATGGCGTCGGCCTCGCCCGGCCGGTCACGGGCGCCGTACAGGAGCTGTGCCGCTTTCCTGGAGAGGATGTCCTGCACCAGCGTCGACTTGCCGGAACCAGACACGCCGGTCACGCACACGAACTTGCCCAGGGGTATGCGCACGTCGATGTTCTTGAGGTTGTTCTCGCGTGCGCCCTGGACGGTCACGGTCTTTCCGTTGCCGTTCCGACGTTCGGAGGGGACCGGGATCACTTTGCGGCCGCTGAGATAAGCGCCGGTGAGCGAGTCCTCGTGCGACTTGATGTCGTCGATTGTGCCTTCAGCGATCAGGTGGCCGCCGTTGGCGCCGGCTCCCGGGCCAAGGTCGATAATGTGGTCCGCCGCGCGCATCATGGCCTCGTCGTGCTCTACGACGAGCACCGTGTTCCCGAGGTCGCGCAACCGCTTGAGGGTGCTGATCAGGCGCTCGTCGTCGGCCGGATGCAGCCCGATTGACGGTTCATCGCAGACGTAGAGCACGCCCATCAGGGAGGAGCCGATCTGCGTGGCCAGGCGGATGCGCTGGGCCTCGCCGCCTGCCAGGGTGCCGGTGCGGCGGTCCAGCGTCAGGTAGTCCAGCCCAACGTCGCCCAGGAATGTCAACCGGGCGTGGATCTCCTTCAGGATCTGGTAGGCGATCGTGCGCTCGCGCTCGCTGAGAGGCGAGTCTTCGGCGCGCAGCATAGTCACCCAGTCCAGCGCTTCCGTGATGGACATGCGGCTGATCTCGTGGATGTTCTTATCGCTCACTGTCACGGCCAGCGACTCGGGTTTGAGCCGCGCGCCGCCGCAGGCCGGGCAGGGGTTTTCGGCCATGTACTTCTCGATCTCGCTCTTGACGTACTCGGAGTCCGTTTCGCGATAGCGGCGTTCGAGGTTGGGGATGACGCCTTCGAAAGTGGTGTCCCACTGGTTGTCGTGGCCGCCGGCGCCGGTGTAGTGGAGGGTGATGGTCCCTCCCTTGTCGCCGTAGAGCACCAGGTTGACCTGGTCCGGGGTCAATTCCCGCACAGGCACCTGAGTCGAGAAGTGGTATTTCCGTGCCATGGCGTCGAGCATACGCATGTACCACGTGGAAACCGTGCTCTGGCGCGCCCATGGTTGGACGGCGCCTTCGGCCAGCGAAAGGTTCTTGTTCGGAATGACCATCTCGGGGTCGAGGTCCATCTTCACGCCCAGACCGGTGCAGGCCCGGCAGGCGCCGTGCGGGCTGTTGAAGCTGAAGTTCCGCGGCTCCAGTTCGCCGATGGAATGGCCGCAGTTGGAGCAGGCGAAGTGCTCCGAATACGTCCGTTCCTCTTCGGCCAGCTTCTTCTCCTTATCGGCCAGCAGCACGACCTGCACCATCCCCGCTCCGAGCCGCAGCGCGGTCTCGACAGAGTCCGACAGGCGCATGCGCGCCGCGTCGCGCTCCTCTCCGGACGCCTCCTCGGCCACAAGCCGATCGACCACCACTTCGATGTCGTGCATCTTGTAGCGGGCCAGGGATATATCCTCGTCCAGGTCCCGCACCTTGCCGTCGACACGCACGCGGACAAAGCCTGCCTTGCGAGCGTCCTCGAAAATCTTGTGGTACTCGCCTTTGCGGCCCTTGATCACCGGCGCCAGGATCATGAGTCGGCGACCAGCCGGTATGGCCAGGACCGCATCGACGATCTGCTGTACGGTTTGGCGCTCGATCGGGAACCCGCAGTTTGGGCAGTGCGGGTGGCCGGTGCGGGCGTAGAGAAGACGCAGGTAGTCGTAGATTTCCGTCTGGGTGGCGACAGTGGAACGGGGGTTCCGCGACGCCCCTTTCTGGTCGATGGATATCGCCGGGGAGAGGCCGTCGATGTGGTCTACGTCCGGCTTTTCCATCAACCCCAGGAACTGCCGGGCATATGCCGAAAGCGACTCCACGTACCGCCGCTGCCCTTCGGCGTAGATCGTGTCGAAGGCCAAGGAGGACTTGCCTGATCCGGAGACGCCGGTGATAACGACGAGCTTATCGCGCGGAATTACTACGTCGATATTCTTCAGGTTGTGCTCGCGGGCACCGCGGACGACGATGGAATCGTGGGGCATGCCTTCCTCCGGCCCCCGCCCCAGGAAAGGGCGGTTGGCTCAACCGGTTATTCTACCGGGAAAGCGGAATTAGAACAAGAGTTTTAGTATTGTGGCGAGAGGTTTCCGGCCGTTACGTTAGCAGCCACTCCTGACACCATCGTGACAGTAGTCGCCGCCGGCGCCGGTGTCTGACCGAAGACAGACGGGAAGCTGCGCAGGCCCAGGACTCAGACCAGAATCACGACTGTATCTCGCCCTGGATATACCAAACGCTGACGTTGATCGTGTCCGGACCGTCATTCACAGCCATGAGCTGGCCGCACCCGACTGTATCACTGCCGGACGCCCCCAGGCCGACATCCTCCGTGACGTCCTGCCGCGTGATGCGCCAGATCAGGGTGTTGGCACCCGGCGGGAACGGGTCCGTGATCTGCCAGCTGAAGGCGAACACGAAGGCGGCGCACGGTGGGGCTGTGGTTCCTGGCTGGATCAACGCTAGCGGGTCGAGGGGGAATTCACCTTCCGGTAGCAGGGTGAAGGTCATCGTTCCTTCGCCGATCTTCCTGACACCGGCAGCCAAGCTGGGCGGTCTCGGGGTGGGCGCCGCCGCTGTGGGCGCCGGCGTCGGGCTTAAGCTGGGTTGCCCGGTCCCGTCCGGTGATGCCTGGGGAGTCTCGTCCGCACCGGTCGCTGATGGCGAGCGACTGGCAGTGGGGCTTGCAGACCCATTTTCGACTCCATCATCGTCATCATCGTCCCCACAGGCCGCGATAACGAGGACGGATACCGCAATCAGTACGGCAAATACCTTCGACCAACTCATCATGGCTGGAATCATACGGCACACCGCCCCGCATGGGCGAGCGAGGCGGGGAGAGGGCTGTTCTGATGGAGCGCTCACGCGGCCTTGACTATCACCTTGCACGCCTTGTGTTCGGCTGCCTTGCTGAACACGTCATAGGCCTCGACGAACCTGTCGAAGGGCTGGTAGTTGTGAGTCGCGAAAGGCTTGGGGTCCAGCTTCCCCATCTCGATGAGCTGCAAGAGGAGAGGGATGGTGTAGCCGTCCACCAGCTGCGTGGTTACCGTGATGTCCTTGATCCACAACCGCTCCAGGTGCAGAGACACCGGCTTGCCGTGAACACCCACGTTGGCCACGGTGCCGCCGGGCCGGATCAAATCCGCACAGAGCTCGAACGTCTCGGGGACGCCCACGGCCTCAACCGCGACGTCAACACCGAGCCCGGTGAGCCGCATTATCTCCTCCGCGATGTCCTGCTTGTCGGGATTCAGAGTGTGGTCCGCCCCCAGACGGGTAGCCAGTTCCAGGCGGTTGTCGTCCTTGTCGATCATGATGATCGCCCGCGGGCCGTGCAGCTTGCCGGTGACCAGCGCGGAGAGACCGATAGGCCCAGCGCCAACGATGGCTACGGCGTTGCCAGGCTTGACCCCGCCCCGCACGATCCCGCACTCATACCCGGTGGCCAGTATGTCGGTGAGGAAGAGCACGTCCGCATCCTCGAGGCGGTCCGGGACCTTGTGGATACTCGTGTCAGCGAAGGGCACACGAGCGAGTTCCGCCTGCAGCCCGTTGATCAAGTGGCCGAAGATCCAGCCGCCGCCGTTCAAGCACTGCCCGTACATCTGGCGGCGGCAGTACTCGCACACGCCGCAGGACGTGATGGCCGGCACCAGGACCCGATCGCCCCTGCGGAACTGCGTAACGGCTGACCCTGGTTCCTCGACGATGCCAACGGCTTCGTGACCCAGGATCGTACCCGGCTTCACGGCGGGGACGTCGCCCTTTAGAATGTGCAGGTCCGTACCACAGATCGTTATGCTCGTCAGCCGGACGATTGCATCCGAGGATTGCTCAATACGTGGGTCGGGAACAGTCTCCAGGCGCCGGTCGCCTGGGCCGTGGTAAACCATCGCTTTCATTTGTCACCGCCTGGGACTCAGACCACAGGCCAGTGAGTATGATAGCCCCGAGAGGAGCGCGGCACATCACACCGGCGTATCAAAACGCCGTGATGGTAATCACCAATCCTGAGCTGGGCGTTGACCCTTGTGGCCGACGTCTGTCGCTGGAAAGTCAACCTTCGGCGTC
>DASSZB010000235.1:0-2993 GCA_035702935.1 Dehalococcoidia bacterium | reverse complement strand
CGGTCCAGGCACGTGCCGAGGACTTCCTCCATCTGCTTGAGGAAGGTGAGGGCGTAGCCTGTGTTGGTGTCCTTCTGCTTCATCCGCCAGAGGATGAGGAGGGTGAGCTCGGCCAGGTAATCGCCGGTGAGGACATCGATCGGGCCGCCCTCGACCATCTCGCGGGCGGCGGAGAGGCGATCGCCGTAGAAGCCGGAGCAGTTGGCGATGCGGAGAACAGGCTTTGGCGCTCCGTCCATCAGGGCGCCTCGGCCCAGCGGGGCGGCCGTTTCTCCGCGAAGGCCATCATGCCCTCGCGCGCTTCCTCGGAGGTGAAAAACTCCGCCGACCAGGCGGCGGTGCGCTCGAACGCGGCGTCCATATCCATTCCCGGCACCTCGCGCACGAGCCGCTTGCAGCCCTTGAGGGCGGCCGGGGAGCCCTTGAGGATGCTGGCCGCGTAGCCGCTTATGGCGTCGTCCAGGGACTCCGGCGGCACCGCAGCGTTCAGGAGGCCGTACTGCGCGGCCTGGGCGGCCGTGAAGGTGTCCCCGGTCAGGAACAGCTCCATGCACTTCGAGATGCCCATCTTTGGCAGGATGACGACGGAGATGATCGCCGGGATGAGCCCGATACGGACTTCACTGAAGGCGAAGGTCGCGGTGTCCACCGAGACCGCGATATCGCAGGCGGCGACGAGGCCGATGCCCCCGGCGCGAGTCGGGCCGTTGACGCGGGCGATGACGGGCTTGGGCGAGTCCCAGATCTGCTTGAGGATGCCCACCAGGCCGCCGGGGCCGCCAACACGTCCCGGTTCGCTGACGCCCCTGCCCTCCTTGAGGTCGGCGCCGGAGCAGAACACCGGCCCGGCGCCCGTCAGGACTATCAGCCTCGCCCGCCCGTCGGCGATGGCGGAGGCCAGGCTGTCCTCGAGGCCCGTCACCAGCGCGCGGGACAGAGCGTTGCGGTTGGCCGGGGAGTCCAATGTGACGGTGGCGACGCCGCCGGAGACTTCGAGGTGAACGAGTTCCTCGCTCACGCCCGCTTCTCCGCGGCGAACTCGCCGGGCCGGCGGCCGCCCCCGGGAGGCCCGGCAAAGGCCTGGGCAATGCCCATCCACTCCTCGGCAGCCTGGCCGTGGACTTCGAGATTGGTGTCGGAGAGGTGGCGGCGCTGCGTGACGACGCGGCAGAAGTCCGTGGCGGTGCCTCGGATAACGTCGGCCGCGCCTTCGTCGCCGAAGACCCACGTCTCACCGGAAGGCGACGTGAGCTCCACGCGCACCGGCGCCGGCGGCGACTCCTTACCGCGCACGCTGTAGCTGTAACCCCGGGTGCGATACCCAAGGTGAGCCACGTGACGGAGGCGGTCCGTATCGGGCCTATCGGCGCCCACGGCGTCGACCACGTCCAGTCCGTGCGACCACGTCTCCATCAGCCTCGCGGTGATGAACGAAGCACCGCCCATGGCGGGTCCGTACCATGGCACGCGCGCGTCCGGATCAAGCGCGCGGGCAGCGGTGATCAAGTCACGGCTGGCCGTCCGCCACCATTCGAGAACGCCCGCGGGCGTCATCGCCCGGCCCCGTTCCAGGTAGCGGGATTCCATGTTGGCGGCGTCCTGCATGGCCTGCCGCACCATCTCCCCGAAGGCAGCGGCGTCTTTCATGGCCAGGGTCGCCGCCTCGTCGAAGTAGGCGAGGTGCGAGACCTGGTCGCGGGCCAACCATCCCGGGGAATGACTTGGCTTGTCCCAGTCTTCTTCCCGCATGCCAACAAGCACCTTCTCCAGGTCAGCCTGCTCGGCCTGGAGATCATCAATGATCTCGTCGAGTTTCGTGCCCATGCCCCCTCCGAGCCCTACGGTTCCGGGACTGCCGCCGCCAGGCGCTGCATCTGCAGTGCCACGCCCCGGGCAGCCTCGCGATCCAGGTTTGCGGTCACCTCCGGGAAAATGAACTCCTCTTCGTTGTCTAGGTGCTGGATAAGGGCAGACTGAAACGAGCGAAAGTCCGTATCCAGGTCCTTCCGGCGCTCGACAGCGTCCAGGAAGTCGTCCTCAGTCATGCGGATCACCTCGTGCTCAGGAAACGCGGCCGCGATCCAAGTCTTCGCGCGGCCAGAGACGAGCGGCTTCACGGCCGGGAAATATATATCTTCTTCCTGGCGGATGTGGTTGTCCAGGAGCTTTTCCATGTGCTGCAAACCCGGCAGGAGCGCGCGGATTTCCTGCGGGTCAGCGGTCATATGCCGGGTCAGTTCGTGAAAGATCGTGCGGATCCAGTTGTGGTCCGCCACGAGCATTGCAGTGGGGTCATCAGCCGCTGTTGCCTCGTTCATTTCGCGTTCGTAGGCCCGCCAGTCGCCAATGGTCAACTTTGCACCTCCGCCCTGGCCTCACCGGCGCCGTCCGCCTCCACCACCAGGAGGACCGCCCCGGCTTCAACCTGCTGCCCGGCCGTCACTCGTACCTCGGTCACGGTGCCCGCTTCTGCGCAGACGATCATGTGCTCCATCTTCATGGCTTCGAGGACGACAAGCACTTCGCCGGCCGCCACCTGCGATCCAGGCTCTATGTTGACCGCCACAATGCGGCCCACAATAGGGGCCGTGTATCCGCCGGCTACCTGTTCGCGTTCCGGTTCCGGAAAGCGAGGCAGTTCCACGAGAGCGACTTCACCGGCGGTGGACTGCACCCAGTGGCGCGGGCCATCGCTGGTGACCGAGAGCAGGCGCTGTACGCCGTCCACCTCCAGCTCGATCCACCCCTGCTCGGCTCGAAGGACGCGGGCCTCGCCGGAATGTTCCCCAACCTCATAGCGGAACGTCCCGCTCCGGTCGCGGATGTACCTCGCCACCACCTCGCCGCCCTGGTGGGTGAAGCGCACCTCCTGTTTGGCCGAGGGGTTGTTCCGCCAGCCGGAGGGGATCGACGCCAGCACACGAGCCGCTGCGCGATGGGCCTGCTGCTGGGCAAGTGCTACAGCGAGCGCGGCAGTGCGCACCTCGCCTTCG
>DASSZB010000032.1:0-2225 GCA_035702935.1 Dehalococcoidia bacterium | reverse complement strand
GATCGCCCTGGAGAAGCTCACCTGGTACTCCGGCGAGGAGCTGCGCCCCTACAACATCCCGGTCAACGCCCTGCGCATCGAACTCATGATCGCCACCGAGGGCTGGGTCCTGCGGAACCCCGGCGCCGACCTCTCCGGCTGGGAGAAGCCCGAGGCAGCCTCCGAAGCGGCCCTGTGGATCGCCACGCAGCCCGTCTCATTCACCGGAAAGACGATCACCATCGGCGAGGCTCGCAAGGCCATGGGCAGAGGGGACACGCCTCGCATGACCGAAGCGGACCTCAGCAAGTACCAGCCCCGTTAAGCGCCGTCCGGCCAAACGTCCCGGAACACATACCATTGCTCCGGATGCCGCCGCACGAACCCTTCAAACGTGGCGGCGATCTCCTGCGTCATGCGCCGGGCATCCTCCTCAGGGTCGGCCTTCTGGTCAGGATAGACTGGCGAGGACACGCTGGCCACGAAGCGCCCGCCCGGCCGGCGCAGCGCCAGCCCGAACACCAGCGGAGCGCCGCTCAGGCGCGCCAGCCGCGCCGGCCCGTCCGGGAACGCCGTCTCCCGGCCGAAGAAGTTGACCGTCACGCCCCCGCCCCTATCGATCCCGGCGTCGACGACAAACGCCACCATCTCCTTCTTTCGCAGAGCCCTGAGCAGGCTGATCCCGGACCTGCTGACCGGCAGCAGGGTCACGCCCATCTTGGCCCGGCAGGTTTGCACCCAGTCCCAGAGGAGCTTGGGCCGCAGTTCCTCGGCGACTGAGGTGATCCGGTAGCCCCTGCGCATGGCGATCGCCGCCGCCACCTCGGCGCTTCCCATGTGCGCGCTCACGAATATCACGCCTTTCCCGGCCGCTTCCGCTTCCAGGAAATGTTCCTCCCCCTCGACCTCGAGCCGTTCCGCAACCGTGTCCTGCCCCCAACCCTGGACATGCAGGAGTTCCACGACGTAGCGCCCAAACTCCCGGAAGCACTCCCGGGACATGTGCGCGACAGCGGGATCGTCTGTCTGCTTGCTGCTCAGCCGCGCGTAATTACGCTCCGCCGCCTCGCGCTTACTGCGCCACAGGGCGTGGAAGGCGTCGGCGATCGGCTCAGAGATCCAGTAGGCGAGGTCCAGCGGGACGAGCTGCGCGGCCCCGCGATTCAGAACGTAGTACCAGGGGTCGGCGCGCTTCTTTCCGGCCATGACGATCGCTGGACCTAGCCGGGCACCACGGGCTCGGTGCCGCCCGTAAAGAAGCGTTGAAACTCGCTCTGCTTGTCGGGCGGCAGGCGCACGAACATTCCCTTCGCCTCGGCCAGGACTCCGCGCCCGTCACTGATCTGCGCCGCCGCATCCAGGATCCGGCCCCGCTCCCGGGTCACTTCGGCTGTCACTGTAATCCCTTCTCCCAGGGGAACGGGCCGCCGGTACTTCACCTCCATGCGGGCCGTCATCGCCCAGGCGCCAGCCGCGTACATGGCCCAGCCCATGGCCTCGTCCAGCACTGACGCAGCTATTCCGCCGTGGGCCACGCCGGGATAGCCGACGTGGGTTTCCCGGGCGGTGAACCGGCCGGTGACGCGCCGCCCATCCACCTCGAACTCGATGTGCAGGCCCTCCGGATTGCGGACGCCGCAGCCGTAGCAGAGATGGCGCGGGCTGTCGTCTGGTTCCTGCACGGCCGCTATCCCGCGAATTCCCGGAAGGCTACCACGCCGTTCTGCCCGCCGAATCCGAAGCCGTTGGCGATTGCGGCACGCACCGGCATCTTTCGAGCCTTCAGAGGCGTGTAGTCCAGGTCGCACTCCGGGTCGGGCGTCTCCAGGTTGATGGTCGGCGGCACAACCCCATCGCGTATCGCCAGCACTGCCGCGAGCGCCGATACCGCGCCGGCGGCCCCCAGTTGGTGTCCCACCATCGACTTCGGGCCCGTGATGGCGACGCCATAGGCATGCTCGCCTAGCGCCCGCTTGATGGCCGCGGTCTCCGCGGCATCGTTCAGCGGCGTTCCCGTGCCGTGCGCGACGATGAGATCGATATCACCGGACTGTAGCCCTGATTTCGCCAGCGCCTTTGTGATTGCGGTGGATGCCGCCTCCCCGTTTGGGTCGGGTGCGGTGATGTGGTAGGCGTCAGAGGTCACGGCTCCGCCGGCCAGTTCGGCGATGATGCGGGCGCCCCGCCGCCGGGCGTGATCCAGGCTCTCGATTACCATGGCGGCCGCGCCCTCGCCGTAGACGAAG
>DASSZB010000394.1:0-8738 GCA_035702935.1 Dehalococcoidia bacterium | reverse complement strand
CGGTGGCCGGTTCCACCGGGGTGGGCAAGACCGCCCTGGCCGTCCTGGCGGCGGGTCGCCTGCCCTTGCAGGTCCTCAGCGCCGACTCCCGCCAGGTCTACCGGCACATGGACATCGGGACGGCCAAGCCCACCGCCGAGGAGCGGGCAGCGGCCACGCACCACCTCATCGACGTTGTGGACCCCGACGAGCCCTTCAGTCTGGGTACGTGGCTGGACATGGCGCGGGCGGCGCTCGAGGACGTCTGGAATCTAGGCAGACAGCCCATTCTCGTCGGCGGCACCGGCCAGTACGTCTGGGCGCTGCTCGAAGGCTGGCGCGTCCCCCGCGTCCCGCCCGACCAGGCACTGCGTGACGAACTAGAATCCAGGCCGGCCGATGACCTGCTCCAGGAACTCCGCCGCGTCGACCCGGAGGCTGAGGCATTCATCGACCCCCGCAACGTCCGCCGCGTCATTCGCGCCCTGGAAGTGCAGGCCGCCACCGGGAAACCCTTTTCCTACTGGCGGACTAAGGAGCCACCTGATTTCGAGCCACTCATACTCGGACTCCACGTCCCGCGCGACGAACTCTACCGCCGCATCGATGTCCGTGTCGACGCCATCTTCGCCGCCGGCTTCGTGGATGAAGTCCGGCGCCTGCTGGCCATGGGCTACTCCCGAGACCTCCCGTCCATGTCCGGCATCGGCTACAAGGAGGTCGCGGAGCACCTCGCCGGCGAGCGCGAGCTAGCCTCCGCCATCGAGAGCACGAAGACGGCAACGCACCGCCTGGCCCGTCACCAGCACGCCTGGTTCAAGCAGACCGATGATCGAATCCAGTGGCTCGCCCCTGGGGTCAGCGATCAGGAAGCCCGACAGGCTGCTGAGAGCCTCCTCTCGGCAGGCGTTACTCAACCCTAACCTGCCGGGTGGTTGCCCCCCATCGGGTCGTGAGCGACGGGTGGGCGCTCATCTGGGGTAGACTAAGGCGCTAGACACTCGTGGGCAAGGGCCGCTCGTATCTTCTTCAGCCATCACACGGCGTTAAGAGGCGGCGTTGGGACGCGGTTGTTATGGGCCGCCGCCAGGGCATATAATCGGCCCGTCTAGCGGGCTGAAGGCCCAGGATGGGGGCGCGACTTTGACGCGACTGATTCCACTTTCGGCTGCCATTTTGGCCATCCTGCTCGCTTTGGCGATCTTGGCGGCCACGAGTGGCTCGCAAGGGATGCGGGCCGGGAGCAGCATCTCCTCCTTCGACGCCGCACCCTCACCTTGCCCGGCGCCCACGCCTGGTCCCGGCGAACCGACGCCGACCCCACCCCCAACTCCGGGACCAACGGAGTTCGACGTTATCCTCTACTTCACGTTCTTCGACAATACCGGTCAGACAGCCAGCGACGTCCACGTCTGCTTCGACCGGGGTATTGGTGGCGCCCAGCTCGACGCAAATGCTCCCGGCTGTCTCCAGCCGACGCTCACTCACGCGGTGCGCTCGAATGAGGTGGACATCGTCTGGCCTTCCACCTGCGTCGACCCCGGCGAGTCGATACGGATCTCGATCGGTGCACCGGGCAGTGCGCTCGTCCAGTGCAGCTTCTGGACGCTCTTTGGCTCGCCGCTGAACGCCTGCCCCGGCGACAACCAGAGTTCGCCAACGGCAACACCGACGCCGACGCCTACCGCGACCCCCACCTTTACGCCAGGCACAGACGTGGAGTGCCCCAGTCTGCCCACCCCACACCCCACGATGTGGTTCGATTCCCACACCTTCGTCAACCAGACAGACCAGTCCGCGAGCGACCTGCACGCCCGCTGGAACGGCCCAATTACCCTCTGCCAAATCCAGAACGCGCCTGGATGTCCCGAGCCCTCCGGCAGCGGCTTCCCAGAGCTGAATCTCGATTGGGGCACGGCCTGCGTGGACAACGGCGAGTCAGTTATGGTCATCTTCGGCAGCGAGCCACCCGCCTCCTTGATCTGCGCGGAGTGGACGCTATTCGGTGTCCCCATCGGCCCCGCCGTTTTCGGCAAACCCCCCTGCAGTACGCCAACGCCTACAGCAACACCGACACCCACGCCAACACCCACACCGACACCGCCGCCGTCACCTTCGCCCAGTACAACGGTAATCCAGAAGGGTGACGTGGACTGCGATGGGGACATTGACGCGGTAGACGCGCTCAAGGTGCTCCGCTACGTGGCGGGGCTGCCAGTGACCCAGGAGCCATCCTGCTTAGCTATGGGCACCGTCGGCAACATGGACTGCGACAGCGATGCGGATGCAGTGGATGCACTGCGCATCCTGCGTTACCTGGCGGGGCTCAACCCTAACCTGCCGGGTGGCTGCCCGCCCATCGGGCCGTGAGCGACGGGTGCGCGGTGTTCATCCGGGTAGACTAAGGCGTTGCGTCGCCCTGGGTTGCCGCGTGCCTGGTTCTGCTGTTGGCTTGCTCGTCTGACGTGCAACCAGCGGGTACAATCGACGAGACCTCTAGAGCCGGGAGCACAGAATGAACTTCACCAAGATGCACGGCGCAGGGAACGACTTCCTGCTCGTCGAAGGCAACGAGGAGCGCGATTGGACCGCCCTCTCGCAGGCGATGTGCGAGCGCCACTTCGGCGTGGGGGCCGACGGCGTCATCCTGGTTCTGCCATCGAGCAAGGCGCACGTGCGCATGCGCCTGTTCAACGCCGACGGCTCCGAGGCCGAGGTCAGCGGCAACGGCGTCCGCTGCCTTGTCCGATACGCTGTGGAACGCGGCCTGGCCGCGCCGCAGGACGGCAAGGTTACGATCGAGGCCGTCCACGCCGTCCTGGAAGCGGGCGTCGAGATGGACGGCACCGCCGTCCGCCGCGTCCGCGTCTCCATGGGTCCGCCGCGCTTCGACCCGAAGGAAGTCCCGGTCGCCGTCGAGATGAGCCCGCCCATCATCGACCTCCCTCTCGACGTGGACGGCGAGCGCATTGCCGTCACCTGTCTCTCGATGGGCAACCCGCACGCAGTCATGTTCATCGACAGCCCGATAGACGGCTACCCCCTCGAATCAATCGGCCCGAAAGTAGAGCACCATCCTGCCTTCCCGGCGCGAGTCAACTACGGCGTCGGGCGGCTCCTGGACCGCGGGCACATGGAACTGCGAGTCTGGGAACGCGGCTGTGGCGAGACACTCGCCTGCGGCAGCGGGTCCTGCGCCGCTATGGTGGCGGCCCGGCTCAAGGGACTGGCCGAAGACGCAGTCGACATAACACAACCAGGCGGGCTCCTGCGCGTGGAATGGGACGGCAGGGGAGACGTCTTCCTGAGCGGCGACGCCCGGTTCGTGTTCGACGGCGTCTGGCCTGACTGACGCAATGTTTGAACTGGACGTCAACGGCTGGAGCATCGTCGCCCGGACGCTGATCGTCTATGGCGCGCTCCTCGTGGGCCTGCGCCTCGCCGGCAAGCGGGAGCTCGGTCAGATGACTGTGTTCGACCTCGTGGTCATTCTGCTGATTGCCAATGCCGTCCAGAACGCCATGGTGGGGCCGGACACTTCCGTCACCGGCGGCCTCATCGCCGCCGCCGTGCTCGTCACCGCGAACTACGGGTTGGCCATGGCCCGAGAACGCCTGCCGTTTCTGCGCCGGGCCGTGGAGGGTTCGCCGACGCTCCTGATCAACAATGGCAAGTTCGTCGCCGAACACCTGCGGCAGGAAGGCTTGGATGAGGATCTCGTCTTGATGGCGATCCGCGAGCACGGCATCGCCGATGTGGGAGACGTGAAGATGGCTGTGCTGGAAACCGACGGCTCCATCAGCATCGTCCCCGCCGACGCCACGGCCATGCGCACCCGCAAGCACTCCCGATTCGTGCGCCGCGGAGCATAGAGCGCCCCGCGATCGGACAACACATGGGCCAAAATGCAGCCCGTTTATCCTGCTGTATTCAGTACATTTGTCACACTGCGACGCCGGGGCAATTCGGCGTAAGATAGATGCCGCGAGTAGAAACTTAACTTAGCCTGAGAGGCGATTTGCCATGACACAAAGAATCACGAAGCCAAGGAGTGCCGGTATGTCTCAGAACGGATCCCGCGAATCGATCACCGTCACCGACAACCGCACCGGACAGAGCTACGACATCCCGATCACCGACGGCACCGTCAAAGCGATGGACTTCCGGCAGCTCAAGACAGACCAGGACGACTTTGGCCTGATGGTCTACGACCCCGCCTTCACTAACACCGCCTCCTGCCGGTCCGCCATCACGCAGATCGACGGCGACAAGGGCATCCTCGAATATCGCGGCTATCCCATCGAGCAGCTCGCCGAGAAGAGCACATACCTGGAGACCGCCTACCTCCTCCTCTACGGCGAGCTTCCCACCGCGGACCAGCTCACTGAGTGGATTGAGCTCGTCCGCATCCACACCTACATCCACGAGAACGCCAAGAAGTTCATGGAAGGCTTCCAGTACGACGCCCACCCCATGGGCATGCTCTGCGGCACCGTCGCCGCCCTCTCCACGTTCTACCCGGACGCAAAGCACGTCATGGACGAGATGTCCCGCCACATCCAGACCGTCCGCCTCATCGCCAAGATGCCCACCATCGCCGCCTTCACCTACCGTCACAACCGCGGTCTCCCATACGTCTACCCGGACAACTCCCTCACCTACACTGGCAACTTCCTCTCCATGCTGTGGAGGATGTCCGAACCAGTCTACAAGCCCCACCCCAAGCTCGAACGCGCCATCGAGGTCCTCTGGATCCTCCACGCCGACCACGAGCAGAACTGCTCCACCAACGCCATGCGCTCCGTCGGCAGCTCTCACGCCGACCCCTACTCCGCCACCGCGGCTGCCGCCGCCGCTCTCTACGGCCCGCTGCACGGAGGCGCCAACGAGGCCGTTATCCGCATGCTCGAGCGCATTGGCGATAAGAAGAACATCCCCGAGTTCGTCAACCGCTGCAAGCACGGTGAGGACCTCCTCTGGGGCTTCGGCCACCGCATCTACAAGAGCTACGACCCGCGCGCCAAGATCATCAAGCAGACCGCCGACGAGGTCTTCGAGATTACCGGCCCCAACCCGATGCTGGAGATCGCTCTCGAGCTCGAGCGCATCGCCCTCGAAGACGAGTACTTCATCGAGCGCAAGCTCTACCCCAACGTTGACTTCTACTCCGGCATCATCTACCAGGCCCTGGGCTTCCCTGTCGACATGTTCCCGGTTCTGTTCGCCATTCCGCGCACCGTTGGCTGGTTGGCCCAGTGGCGCGAAATGCTCGCCGACCACGAGCAGAAGATAGCCCGCCCGCGCCAGATCTTTGTCGGCTCCCCGCGGCGCGATTTCGTGCCTATCGAAAAGCGCTGATCGAGTATCTCAACCGAAATGAAGCGACGACCGCATTTTGCGGTCGTCGCTTCGTAGCGTTGCCCGTGTCTGCATCTAGAAGATGAGGATCAGCAGTAGAATGACGAGAAGCAGCGCAGCCAGGCCACCAACTCCCAGGTACATCTCTTCCTCCTTAGAAAATGTCTTTCAGGCAAAATATCAGCCTTCGCCGGGAAAATGGGCGTTAATGTCAGCGCAGTATCAATCGCAATGTCGTAACAACCCGACGTACATCCCAGGGGGCGTGAGGCCGTGATCCGCCCCTCAGGTTCACTCCGCGCTTTTCTGGCAGCGGCGCTGCTGCCCCTCGCCGCGCTCACTATCGCCCACATCCTGACCACACCGGCCCGCGCCGATGAAGGCTGGGTGATCACTTCGTTCGACGCGACGTACGCCATCAACGAGGACGGCACCGTCCGTGCCACCGAGGACATCCGCGTTGACTTCGGCGCCCAGGAGCATCACGGCATCTTCCGCGATATCCCCGTGGAATACGAGTACGACAAGGACAACAACCGCCTCATCCGCCTCACCGGCATCACAGTCGATGACGGCTCGAATGCGCACCCGTTCGAGGCGTTCTCCAACGGCAAGAACCTTCGCATCAAGATCGGAGACCCCGACGTCCTCGTCTCCGGCGAGCAGCGTTACCGCATCCAGTACACCATCAACCGCGGGCTGAACCCGTTCCCCGACCACGACGAATTCTACTGGAACGTCACCGGCAACGATTGGCCAGTCACGATCGAGGCCGCAGACGCTACGGTGGTGTTCCCCACCGCCACTCAATTCAGTCTTGCCTGCTACGTGGGTCCGGTGGGTTCTACTGCTCCCTGCGTGTCCGACGAACTCGCAACCATGGAGGGCGCTGTCTTCCTGACCGATAGCGCTCTACCGGAAGGGTCCGGTCTGACAATCGTGCTCGGCGTTCCTAAGGGGGTCATCGACGTCGGCCCACCCGAACTCGTGGACGCCAACGAAACCATTGGCGAGCAGGTCAGCGACTTCCTCGGCCTCAGCCCCGGCCCGATCATCGCGTCCCTCGCCTTGCTGTTCGCGGGTATCGCCGCCGTCATCCGCCAGTGGTGGATCGCCGGCCGCGACCGCTGGTACGGCGACATGTTCCACGTCGCCGACAGGGCGAAATCAGAGACCAAGCCCCTCGGCGCCCACGAGAGCATCGTTACCGAGTTCACGCCCCCGGAAGTCGACGGCGCTGTCGCCCGCCGCCTGCGGCCCGCCGAGATCGGCCTCCTCGTCGACGAGAAGGCCGACACGCTGGACGTCACCGCCACCATCGTCGACCTCGCCGTCCAGAAGCGCCTGGTTATCAAGGAAACGGAGGAAGGCGGCGTCCTTGGCCTCTTCAAGAAGAAGGACTACGAACTCGAAAAACTGGAGGCGCCTGAAGCCGGCATGCTCCCGTACGAGAAGAAGCTCCTCGACTCCCTCTTCGATGATGGCTCTCCCGTCAAGCTCAGCGATCTCAAGAACAAGTTCTACAAGGACCTGGCAAAGGTAAAGGAACAGCTCTACCGCGAGGTGACGACAGGGCTCAAGTTCTTCCCTCGGGACCCCGACACAACGCGCAACGCGTACCTGGTCGCTGGTATCGTTATCGCAGGGGTTGGCGGTATCCTCACATACCTTCTTGGCGCATTTCTGGGTGCGGGCATTGTCGGCATCCCTGTCATCGTGGCCGGCATCCTGTTGCTCGCCCTCTCACCGTCCATGCCGCGGCGCACCGCTGACGGCCGTGTCATGTACCGCCGCTGCCTCGGTTTCCGCCGCTACATCGAGACCGCCGAGACGGCCCGCCAGGAGTTCGCCGAGAAGGCCAATCTCTTCCAGGAGTACCTCCCCTACGCCATCGTCTTTCGCTGCGTGGACAAATGGGCGAAGGCCTTCGAGGGCCTCGACGACGAGGCCACGCGGCCCGGCTGGTATTACGGCCGGGGTCCATTCATGGCCGCCGCATTCGCCTCCAGCGTCAACGATTTCTCGGAAAGCATCTCGTCCGTGATGGCTTCCACACCCGGTGGACGCGGTGGAAGCGGCTTTGGAGGAGGTGGCTTCTCAGGCGGCGGAGGTGGCGGTGGCGGAGGCGGCAGTTGGTGACGATTTCGGGCGATAAGCGGTTCTGTATCTGATTGACGCGCCTGCCTGCGTCCGCTAGACTCGCGGAGCACCGCGATGAGGAGAGACCGTGGGCACCCTTATCGGGGCTCCGAGACTGTGGGGGGAGAGGGGTTTTGCGAAGACTGGTCCTGCTTATACTCGTAGCCGCGCTTGGCGCTCTTCCCGTTTCGTTGACGGGAGGCGCCGCGCAGGCTGAGTCGCTCGACGTCGAAGCTGTTATCTGGCAGTTCGGCCGCGACTATCCCGGCGCCGAGTCTAACGACCTCAATCTCCCCATCAAGACCGTTTACATAAAGACACATGACGGCACGGACTGGATGTCCACATACGACTCCCATCCGAAGGCCGTCTCCGGGCCGGACGCCCTCCGCAACCTCGTCCGGGACTATTCCTACCAGGGTATTGGCGTGGTCGCCTGGTTCGTCCCTTACGGCACCGACATCGAGGGCCAGCTCCAGCGCGCCAGGGAAGTGATCGATGCAGGCGTCAAGGGCCTGGTTGCCGATGTTGAGCCATACAGTGGCTTTTGCGCTCAGAACTGCGCCATGCTGGCCGAGCAGTTCTGGAAACCCCTGCGGGCCCAGCGGCCCAACGCGTCTCTCGGCGTGACCTATGACCCCCGCTCGTGGTGGCTCGGACCCGCCGCGGTTCAGGCCTGGCTTTCCGTTTCCGACATGGCTGCTCCTGAGTGCTACTGGGAGACCTTCAGCGGGCAGGGGGTATGGGGTGACCCCGGCGGTTGTGTCATGCAGTCGTTTACCGATCTCAGGACCATGACCCCGGGCCGAAGCGTCGAGTTCGCCCCGATGCTCCAGGGCGATTCCAGCGCGTCCGGCATGCGGGTTGCCCTCGATACTTCTCTCGCCGTCGGCGCGAGCAGGGTCAGTCTCTGGCGGCGCGGTGTCGTGCCCTCCGGGGTCTGGAACGAGATCAGGGCGTACGTCGGCGACCCCAACCGGCCCTGCTGGGTAACCCGATCTGACAACTGCCTGTTCCGCGAAACTTCCAATGCCACGGTCTGGCTCCTGCAGGGCGGCGGGCGGTTCCCGATATCCAGCCCGGAGGCTTTGTCTGCCCTGGGCTACGGTTTCGAAGACGTTCTCTTCGCCCCGGATGGCTTCATCCGGCTGGTCCCGCTCTTGCCGAGGGACGGCACCCTGCTGAAAGAGGTGGGGAACGGCACCGTCTACGTGGTGTACGGGGGCGGCGAATTCCCTGTTCCTGGTGTTGACGCCTTCAAC
>DASSZB010000197.1:0-9933 GCA_035702935.1 Dehalococcoidia bacterium | reverse complement strand
CCCTCGTACCCGGCTTCCGCCAGCTTGGACTTCGCAAGTTCTGGGTTGTACTGATAGAACTCGCGCAACTCTCTCTGTGGAAGAGCCCATTTCTCCTGCGGCCACTGGATGGGGCCGTTGTAGTTGCCGAGGTTGTCCTGGATGCTGGCGATCATCTCGTCGCGGTTAAGCGCCAGGTCAACCGCTTCGCGGACGCGGATCTCGTCCCAGGGCGGCTTCATCTTCATGTGGATAACGGGGTAGAAGAAGCTGGGTGCAGTGGCAACTGTAAAGCGCTCGTCGTCAGCGAACTCGTCGTACTGGTCCTTCGTGAGAATGGCCCCGTTGACGTCATGCTGGCCGGATTCAAATGCGGCCAGCAGCGAAGAGCTCTCCGTGATGACGATGTAGGTGATGCTATCAAGGTAGGGGCGGCCCTGAAGGAAGTATTCCGGGTGCTTGCGGAGGACGATCTTCTCGTTCCCTTCGAACTGCTCGAGCATGAACGGGCCGCTGCCGAAGGCGTCCTGGCTCAGTCCGCGGCCCTTGAATTCTTCGAGGACCTTGGCCGGGACGATGGCCCACGTGGGGTTCGCCATCTCACGGATGGACGGCACAAACGGCTGCGCCATCTTGAAACGGAAGGTGTAGCGGTCAGGAGTGAGGAGTGCCGCGGTGAGCGCAGTCCTGTCGGTGGGAACGCCGGAGATGTAGTTAGGGAACCGCTTGTCGGGGGCCGTGAGGGAGGTGCCCCGGCGGATGAAGCTCTGCTTACAGTCCTCGGAGGTTATCTCCTCACCTGCCGCAGGCCCAATGGGGTGGCACTTTACGCCCTGGTTGAGGGTGAAGATGAACTCCAGGTGCTCGGGGTCGGGAGTCTCGAAGTCGCTGGCGAGGTTGTTGAGGACGATCTCCTCGGCGTAAGGGCGCCAGGAGTACAGGTAGCTGTAGAGTTGGAAATCGATGTCAAGACCGGTGAGGTCGAGGTGCGGGTCGATGCCGAGGACGTTGAGCAGGCGGCCGAAGGTCACATCGCCACCCGGGATCGGGGCAGTAGGATTAGCCGGGTCCGGCGTCTTGAGGGTAACGCCGTTACCATCGCCGCCGCCACCGCAGCCGACGATCATGGCGGCACCAGCACCGAGCGCGGTGACGCCGCCGGCAGCGAGCAGCCGTCTCCTAGTCATGCGTTGGCGCGCAAGACGCTGCCAGTAATTAGGTTGCTCCATTGGGGGCCTCCAGGCGAGTTGGGGCGGACGAACCCTTGCGTGAACGTTACATTCGCTTAATAGTACGTTTCTTATAGCTATTGGGGCTGTCTACTGTCAACGATTTTGGCAGGCGGGCTACTCTTTTAGTGGCCGCCAAGCTCTGGCCCACGCCGGATGCCGGGCTGCAAGCCCGAGGGGCAGGCAACGGGCCCGACGGGTTATGCTAAGGGCGTGAATGCTGCCAGGAATCGCGCGAGTTACGCACGCGACGGATGGGGGGCCCAGTAACCGTGAAAGTGGGGGCCATCCGGATCGGTCGCGTGGCCGGCATCGATATCTTCGTGCATTGGAGTTGGTTCGCGATATTCGCGCTGCTAACGTGGTGGCTGTCGGAGGGGTTCTTCCAGGAAGTGTACGAGGACTGGAGCGCACGTGAGGCATGGATCGTCTCCATCATCACCACGCTCATGTTCTTCTCCTCCGTGCTCTTGCATGAGCTTTCTCATTCCCTCGTAGCGAAGCGCCTTGGGCTGCCGGTAAGTCACATCACTCTCTTTATTTTCGGGGGCGTCTCCGCACTGGGAGGGGAGCCAACCAGCGCGAAGCAGGAGTTCCAGGTCGCCATCGTGGGACCGCTGACCAGCTTCGCCATCGCCGCGGTGATGGGCATCGTGTCCGGGGTGGCGTACTGGCAAAACTCAGAGAACGAGCCGTGGGCGGCGATCGCCGAGTACCTGGCATTCATTAACCTCGCGGTCGGCATCTTCAACCTGCTGCCGGGGTTCCCGCTGGATGGCGGGCGCGTCCTGCGCTCCACACTTTGGGCGCGGTCCGGGAATATGCTGAAAGCCACGCGCTGGGCCGCCGGCGCGGGGACTTTCATATCGTTCGGGCTGATCGCCCTGGGCGTGCTTTCGATCCTGATCGGCAATGTCATCGGTGGCGCCTGGTTCATCGTGATCGGGTGGTTCTTGAGGAACGCATCGGAGTCCTCCTACCAGCAGTTGCTGCTGACGCGGACGCTGGAGGGGACGAAAGTAGGGGAGATAGTAAACCGGGACTTCCACCCTGCGCCGCCCGACATACCGCTGTCGGAGCTGGTGCGTAGCTACATGATCGGGCAGAGCCAGCGATGCGTACCCGTGGTCGTGGCGGAGAACCTGCTCGGTCTCGTTTCGATGGAAGACCTGCGAAAGGTGCCCCAGGAGGGATGGGAGACAACAAGCGTCTTCCGCGCGATGACGCCACGCGAGCGGCTTTACACGGTGGCGCCTGATGATGACCTGACGGCAGCGCTGGAGATGATGGCCGCGCACGATGTGCACCAGCTGCCGGTGATCGACGCGCGGGCGTTCCTGGGGTTCGTGACGCGGGCAGACGTGCTGCGATTGATCCGGATCCGCTCGGAGCTAGGCGGAGCGAAGGCCTAGGCCGGAGGCCGCAGGGTCAGACGCCGGGCTGGTACAGATTTGCACCAGCCGGGCCGCCAGTTCTTTGATGCTGAGTCCCTTCAGCATGCAGCAGCAGGCGCCGGCGGCGCACGCTGCTCTTTCTTCCTCCGGTGTGAGGTAGGAAGTGTAAACGACCAGGCGCGATGTGGGGCTGGCGCGGCCGATGCGGCTATACGTCTCTGCGCTGTACTGTCCGCGCCTGCGCAGGTCAACGAGGATAATGTCCGGGGCGAGGGTTTCCGCCAGCTGGATGCCCTTCATGGGGCTGCGCGTGGCGGCCACAACCTTGAGTGGCGGGTAAGCGCCGAGGCCACGGGAGAGGAGGCCCCTCACGTCATCGTGTTCATCGACCAGGAGAACTGTCACGTCGTTCACAGCTCTAACCTCATGGTTCAAGGTTATGGGTGAGAAATAACCATCAGGCAGTGCAATAGTTCCCCGCATGGGGGGGCCAGATGGCCCATACGAATGTGCCACCGGAATCGGGGCCGTATAATTGTGCCAGATGCCTGAAACACAACTCGCGAGAGATATAAGGTCGCTGTCGGAATCCGGGATTGCCCTGACCTCCGAGCTGTCGCTGCAGGCCGTTCTGCAAAAAGTGGTCGACGTGGCGCGGGAACAGGTGGACGCGAGGTATGCGGCCATGAGCGTCCTCGGTCCGCAGGGAGAAGTGCGGCAGTTCCTGTCCAGCGGCATTACCCGCGAGGAACGAGAACGCATTGGTGAGATCCCGCATGGCCGCGGGCTCCTGGGGGTCTTGCTGCGCGAGAACCAGGCTCTCCGCGTGTCCAACATCGGCCAGGACAGGCGTAGCGCCGGGTTCCCGCCCAACCACCCACCGATGACGTCGCTGTTAGGGGTTCCGGTCGTCTACAACGACCGGATCATCGGCAACCTCTACCTGACGGATAAGCTCGGCGCGGCTGATTTCGATGACCGCGATGAGGAGGTCGTACTCCTGCTAGCGGCACAGGCAGCAGTGGCCATCCACAACGCTGAGTTGTACGAGGAAGCAACCCGCAGCGCCGAGGAGTGGAAAGCCCTGTTTGAGATGGGGCGCGAGGTAACGGCCTCACCAGACTTGAACGAGCTTCTGCAATCGACGGTGGCGCGCGCAAGGGCCCTGCTGAATACAGACGCTGCCGCGATCTTGATGCTCACACCTGACGGAGAACGCCTAGTCATGACAGCACATGACGGCCTGCAAACCTCGGGAATGCAAAAGCTGCGCTTGCTTTCCGAACACGGACTGCAGGGCCTGGCGCTTGAGCTGCGGCAGCCCGTTATCGTGGAAGATTACCTGACGGACCGGCGTTTGAAGGGACGGCCACTGAAGCTCGTGGCCGATGAGGGCCTGATCTCACAGGTGGCCGTGCCGCTACTGGGGAAGAACGGGCCGCTGGGCACGCTAACCGTGGGAAACCGCCGCCGGACACCGTTCAGTCAGCGGGAGGCCAATCTGCTGGAGGCTTTCGCGAACTGGACCGCCGTGGCTATTGAAGCGAGCCGGTTGTACGAGAAGCTGGAGAGCCTGGCGCGACTGGAAGAACGCGAGCGCATCGGCATGGACCTGCATGACGGAGTGATCCAGTCGATCTACGCAGTCGGCCTGGGACTGGAAGACGTCATGTATCGGCTCGAGGGCCAAGCCGGCGAAGAGGTGCGGCCCGCGATTGAGAAAGCAATTGATGACCTGACGGGAGTGATCAAGGACATCCGCAGCTACATCTTTGACCTGCGTCCGGCTGGGTCCGAGGGCACTGACCTGCGGGATGCCATACGACACCTGGTGGACGATCTACGGGTAAACGCGCTTATCGACGCTAAGTTCGAATGCAAGACCGATATGCTGGAGCTGCTTGACGACCAGCAGTCGATAACCCTATTCCACATAGCCCAGGAGGCTCTGAACAACGTCATCAAGCACTCCGGCGCCACGGCTGCAACGGTACGCCTGACCCAGAAGGGCCGGCGATTTGTGCTGGAGATCCAGGACGCGGGCGCGGGATTCGAGATGCAGGACGGCGGCCCAAAGGAGAAGCATGGTCTCCGGAACATGCGCGACCGCGCGCGCAGCGTTGGTGGAGAATTGACGATAAATAGCGGGCCCGGGCGCGGCACGGCCGTGCGCGTTGAGGTTTTTGCAGAGGACAGGACGGTGATTAGTGAGTGACGCAGCGATTGTGAAGATCATGCTCGTGGACGACCACGAGGTCGTCCGCATGGGGCTGCGTACACTCCTTGAGCGGCGAGCCGGGTTCACTGTGGTGGCGGAGGCGGGGAACGTGGCCGAGGCGGTGGCTACCGCGCGCACGGTGCTCCCGGACGTGATAGTCATGGATGTCCGGCTCCCGGACGGCACTGGTGTAGAGGCCTGCCGAGAGATCCGGAGCGAAAGGCCAGAAACCAGGGTCATCATGCTGACCTCCTATGCCGACGACGAGGCCGTGTACGGTTCGATCATGGCCGGGGCGTCGGGCTACCTGCTGAAGCAGACGCGGGGACAGAACCTGGCCGAAGCCATCGGACGGGTGGCCGCAGGCGAATCTTTGTTGGACCCGGGAGTAACAGACAAGGTGTTGGCGCGGATGCGGCAGCTGGCGGCGGGCGAGACAGACGAGCTGGCCAGCCTGTCCCCGCAAGAACGCCGGATACTTGGACTCATCGCCGAAGGGAAGACCAACAAGGAGATTGCGGACGAAGTCTTCCTGAGCGATAAGACGGTCAAGAACTACGTTTCGAGCATCCTGAGCAAGCTCAACCTGAGGCGTCGGTCTGAGGCTGCCGCGTTCATCGCCGGCAGACGGGCGAAGACGACCGAACCAGATTAGGAGTCCCGGTAGGGCACTCGGTTAGTCGTCGGGAAGGCCGGTAATTCGCAGCTCTGACCGGAGGATCAGCCTGAAGGATTCGGCCTCGGCGGGCAGCGCGGTCCCAACGTAGTTGTAGACGCTCAGGGCGGCGTGATAGAACTCCTCGTACCCTGATTGCACATAGAAGTCATAGAGTATCCGCGCCAGTCGGGCGCATCCGCCGAGCGTGGAGCAGGCCAGCAGTGACGAGTCCGTGGGGTTGCCGTCGGGCCGGGACCCGCAGATTCGGAGCTCGAGGCCGAGTTTGTCCCGGCTAAGAGTGAGCCCCTGCGACATGAAGCGCGCAGCGTCGGGGTGCCTGTCGAACGCGGCGTCGATCGACTCTCTGACTGCTTCGATGGGGATCGGAATGAAGTCTGCGCTGAGGAGTTTCCTCGCCTCGTCCGGCGCCAATCGGCGCGGACGCCCGGGCGCCGCAGTGGGATGCTCGGCGGACGCCGGTGTGGCTGATGGGACCGAGGCCGTCACTGCGGCGACGGCAGGATTTGATTGCGCTTCCACCTCGGCAGATGAGGGCCGCACCCAGCCGGCGCTAGCGAGCTTGTAGATGTCGTGCTCCCAATCGGACCGTTGCAGGCCAGAGGGGTAGACAGTGTGCGCCAGGTTGTCGGGGGTGTAAGCGAGGACGAAGGCGGCATGGCTGACCGAGTACTTCCCGCCGCCGAGTTCTTCACGCGTGATGGGGAAGTAGACGTCTCCGAGCGCCCTCTTCATCGCCGAATCGACTGACTTGATGTCCCCGGTGAGGCCCACGAACGTGGGGTCGAAGATGTCAAGCCATTCCCGCAGCCGCTGGGTACTGTCTCGCTCCGGGTCCACCGTGACAAAGACGACCTTCACGCCCCGTGAGACATCATCAGGGAGGCCCTTGAGAGCCGCCGCGATGTTTGCCATGTGATCAGGGCAGACGTCAGGGCAGTACGTATATCCGAAAAAGACGAATGTGAGATACCCGTCTGTCTGCGCTCCAAAGTCGTAGAATGCGCCCGAAGTGTCCAGCAGGGTGAACGAGGGTTTGGGGAGGGGGTCAGTGAGGATGGTGCCTCGATACCCGCCTTCCGGGTCCAGTGACGGTGTCGCTGGATCCCCGCTGGAGCCACAGGAGGCAACGAGCCATGCAGCGCCTGCTACGGAGGCGGCGATGAGGCCGCCGCGAACGAGGCCTTTGCCACGCGAAGGGGCGGTTACTTTCAAGATTAGTGTGTCCGGGCTGTCTGAGCGTCTCGCACGCTTTCTCGTTGGATCGCCGTTCCTATGGGGGCTGGGTGGGACTCCCCGTGTCTTCGGTGATGTTGAAGATGCCGATCATGCCGGCGTCCGCATGCGCGACAACGTGGCAATGGAACAACCACGGTCCCGGTTTTGTGAACGTGAACTGGAGGGTATCCGCCTGGCCGGGGACCATGGGTAAGAGGTTGCCAGCCCAGGTCTCGCCGCGCAGGGTGCCCAGGGAGATGTGGTCCACGTTGTGCGCGTGGAAGCTGTGTATCAGGTCGCCGATGTTCACGACATGGACGTGCATCTCTTCGCCGACCTTGGCGCTGATCACGGGAACGGTTTTGTTGAAGGTGGATGCCACTGCTTCGAACCCGCCCTCAGCGTAGGCATCTTCGAGGGCTCTTTCGCCACCGGGGAGGCCCATGCCGTTCATGATGTACGGCGGTATGTTGTCGCCGTCGGTGAGGTGCCCGATCTCGCTCATGAAGATGACTTCATCGCGGACGGGCGCCTCGTTGGGGTCCTTGACGATGATGGCCCCGTATAGGCCCTGGTGGATGTGCTGGCTGATAGTACCGCCGTCGGCCGAGTGGCAGTGGTAGTAGAAGAGCCCGGGACGCGTGGGTTCGAACTCGTAGGTCCAGTCGCCACCCGGCGGGATCATGGCGCCGGCGCCCTGCCCCGTGATGATATTGATCTGGCTACCGTCAGACTCAATGTCATAGTTGCTGAAATGTGTGTGCAGGCTGTGCACCTTGTCCAGCTTGTTGGTGACGTTTATGACCAGCTTCTCACCAACGTTGACCTCGAGGGTCGGACCGGGAACGGTACCTTTTTCCGAGCCGACTTCCTTATAGGTCCAGGCGTGCCAGACGTTCCCGCCGCCGTAGTCGATATCCGTCGAGACGATCTCCAGGTTGTACTCCCGGACTGTCTGCGCCTCGGCCCCGCCGCCTCCATCGCCATCAAGGATGTAGACGGCAAGGAACGCGGCGATAGCAGCCACCATGGCGATCACGAGGAAGGCGAGGATGCGAAGGCGATTGCGCTCCGGAGAGGACATATCGTCGGGGAACGCCATGGTTGGCTCCTTTCGCTTGTGACGGCGTGGCGATTGACAATATACCGCCACCGGGCGATTCATGTCTCCACGTGCAGGGCGCCCGAATGCAGGCGAGCCCAGAAAACTGGCGATGCCCCTGGAAGCGGCGTATCCAGGGGCATCAGAGCCTTAGACCGGGGGTGCGGCGTCAGGCGGCCAGTTCGCGGATAAGCGTTGGTTCGACGGTGCCCGTTGCGATGAGCACCTCTTCTTCTTCGGCGCGGAGAATGTAGCCGCACTGAACGCAGGCAACATACTTGCCATAGAGGTCGGATTCCTCTCGCAGGTCCCCGTGGCACCTTGTGCAGGTCTTTAGCCAGTACCTCATCGCCTTACTCCTTCGTGCTTTCCTGCTATGCACGGTACCGCGATCGAGGCATGCGCCCTAGGCCCATCCGGCCCATGTTTAGTGTGACTTTTGGCGAGCCGTTGCCGGCCAATAGGCCCGCTAATCGAAGGTCATGAAGTTGGGCTCTATGAACACGCGCAGGATGTCGGGGCGTGAGATGACGCCCACCAACTTGCCCCGCTCGGTTACAGGCACACGGAGGACATGACGAGAGTCAAGGATCTCGATGACTTTTTCGACTGGATCGTTGATGTCGGCGGTGGCCACGTCCGTGGTCATGATTTCCTCGGCGGTGATCGTCTCGACATGCTTTCCTTCGCGGATGGCGCGGATTATGTCGAACTCGGTAACGATGCCTACAATGACGCCATCGCGTTCTGTGATAGGCATGCCGCTGAAGCCACCCATGAGCATCTGGATCGCGACATCGCGAGCGGTTGTCGTCTTCGCTGCGGCCACCACCGGGCGGCCCATTATATCCCTGGCCTTCATATTCCCTCCTTTGGCCACGCGCTCATTTCGCGGCGAGAGCAGTGATTACTCGTTCCAGCTTTGCCTTCGCTGCCTTCGCGATCTCCGGGAGTTCGGGCGCGAATGACATCTCGGCCATCATATCCGGGTCCACGATGGAGACTACGACGCCCTGCCCCTCCTGGCGCACGGTCACGTTGCAGGGTAGCAGAAGCGAGATGTCCGGGTCTGCCTGCATGGCAGCATGAGCCAGATGTGGGTTGCACGCGCCGAGAATGAGATGCGACGGCACCTGAGCGCCGATCTTTTCCTTGAGCGTAGCCTGGACGTCTATCTCCGTCAGGACACCGAAACCTTCCGCCTTGAGAGCTTCGCGCACGGAAAGGATGACCTCTTCGAAGGGCGCGTTCAGATGAGCGGTGAGGCCGCCATGGATCTTCCGCATGTGATTGTCCTCCACCCTCCAGTGTCAGGCCACGAGCCCGTTCGCCGAACGTGCTGAAAGTACCGAATGCCCACGGGCCGTATATCCCGTCTGGGGCCGTTTCATCTTGTTTGACACACGCAGCCGGATGTGGACAGAATTATCCGCCAATTGTTCAGGCAAACGCTTAGATAAGGTGGAGGTCGCCCATGAGTGACGTTAGATTTGATGGCCGCGTCGCCATCGTGACGGGGGCCGGCGGCGGGCTGGGACGCTCCCACGCCCTGCTCCTCGCCTCGCGCGGGGCCAAGGTCGTGGTCAACGACCTGGGCGGGTCGCGGGATGGGACAGGCGCGCCAAGCAGCGAGATGGCGAACAAAGTCGTAGAGGAGATCAAGTCCGCCGGTGGCGAGGCCGTTGCCGATGCTCACGGCGTCGATACCGTCGACGGCGGTGAGGCGATCGTGAAGACGGCGCTTGATGCCTACGGCAAGATCGACATCGTGATTGCGAACGCGGGTATCCTCCGGGACCGGGCGTTCCACAACATCACGGAGGAAGACTGGGACAAGATCTACGCCGTGCACGTGAAGGGCTCCTTCGATGTCATACAGCCGGCGTTCCGAGTCATGCGCCAAAACAACTACGGCCGCATCATCGTGACCACGTCCAATGCCGGCCTGTACGGGAACTTCGGGCAGGCGAACTACTCGTCGGCCAAGACTGCCCTCCTGGGCTTCGCCAGTACGCTGGAGCTCGAGGGCGCTAAGTACAACATCAAGGCCAACGTGATCGCGCCGGTGGCTGCCTCCCGGCTGACCGAGGACGTCATGCCGCCGGCAGTGCTGGAGA
>DASSZB010000200.1:0-3305 GCA_035702935.1 Dehalococcoidia bacterium | reverse complement strand
CGCGTGATTCGGGACGAGGGGGAGCTGGAGTTGATTCGAGGGTACATTCTCGATAACCCCCGGAGGTGGGCGGAGGACGAGTATAACCCGCTGCGCAATTCGCTGGACGGTTGATTTACAATAAGTGGGTGGACACTATCGGGGTCCTCGCTCTCCAGGGCGATTTCATCGAGCATGAGGCGTCACTGCGGCGTCTCGGCGCCGGTACGCGCCAGGTGCGGACATCGGGGGAGCTGCGAGGGCTCGGCGGGCTGATCATTCCGGGCGGCGAGAGCACGACTTTCTGCCGCCTGATGTCGGATTTCCGGCTGTACGAGCCGTTGCGCGCGTTCCTGCGCACCGGCGTGCCCGTCTGGGGCACGTGCGCGGGCATGATCATGCTGGCCAGGGAGGCGTCTGACCTCGACTTTCCGACGCTGGAGGCGATGGACATCGCCGTGTTGCGCAACGCCTACGGGCGGCAGGTGGACAGCTTCGAGGCGGACATCCCGGTCAAAGGGATAGGCGCGGAGCCGTTCCACGCGGTGTTCATCCGGGCGCCGGTGGTGGAAAGGGTGGGGCCGGGGGTGGAGGTGCTGGCGACAGCGTGGGACGAGAAGCTGGGTAGCGAGACGCCGGTGGCGGTGCGGGAACGGCAGTACCTGGCGACGTCGTTCCACCCTGAATTGACCGACGACACGAGGCTCCATGCCTACTTCCTGGAGATGGTGCGCACCGAAGGGAGAAGTTCCAGCCCGAAATGAGCCGAGCGCGATACCCTTTGCCAACCGACCTCGTCGCGCTTGTGTCGTTCGACGGCAGCGTCTACCCGAACGAGGCGAAACCCTGGGACCGCCTGGGACTGGACCAGCGGGCGCGGCCGTTGGAAGAGGCGCTGGAGCAGTGGTTCTCCTTCGCCACGGGAAAGCACACCTGGGTGAACGTGCGCGGCGCCACGATCCGGGGGCTGATCTCGGCCCGTAAGCGGGGTAAGCGGACGGCCTGGGAGGTGGAGGTGCTCATCGATGCGGACTCGGACACCAAGGTGGTATCGAACCTGTTCGGGCGGATGGTGAAGGGCGTGGGCAGGACGGGCGCAGAGCGCATCTTCGAGCGACTGGCGGAAGACAGCCAGGTGGTGAGAGGGGCGCGCGACGCTGGATTCTTCCCCTACCAGCGGCAGACGCTGTATCGCCTGGCCAAGAGACCGGCCATCGCGGAGCCGGGCCTGCCCCTGCGCGTGCGCTCGAAGGATGACGCGCACGGGGTGTACCAGCTGTACAACCGCGTGGTCCCCGCGAATGTGAGGGGTATTGAGGGGGCGACGTTACGGGAGTGGCAGGCGGCGCTGGAGCCCTGGGGCGGGCGGACGCACGAGTTCGTGGTGGACGAGGACGGCGCGATCACGGGATGGCTGCGGCTGATGCCCGGCGCCGTGGGGCGAATGGCAGTCCTGGGTACGCCGGAGCACGTCGAAGACCTGCTGCGCGCGGGGCTCTCCCAGATGACGGGGGATGGACCTGTCCTTGCCCTGGCAGCGGACCACGAGACGGGTCTCCACCGGGCGCTGCAAGGCCTGGGGTTCGAAGCGGAGGGCGAATACGTGGTGATGGCGAAGAGGCTTGTGATACTGGAGCGGGAATTAGTGCCGGAGACGACCGGAACAGCGGTTCCGGTGAACTGAGATGTTGAAAGTAACAGATGACCTGGATGCCCTGATCGACGTCCTGCCGGCCCGCGTGGCGGAGGCGGTGCGGATGAGGCGGAACAACTTCGAGCTGCTGGAGATTGTGCTGGACCTGGGGAGGATGCCGGAGGCCCGGTATCCAGGGGAAGAGGTGATTCTCAGCGAGGAAGAAGTCACGCAGGAAGATATCGACTTCGTAGTCGACCGGATCGGAGAGTTCACCTCGGACAACCGGGCCGGAATAGAGCGGACGTTGCACCGGATATCGTGCATCCGGAACCGGAAGGGCCGAATAGTGGGGCTGACGTGCCGTGTGGGCCGGGCGGTCTTCGGGACGATCCGGATCATCGAGGACCTGGTGAAGGACGACCGTAGCGTGTTGCTGCTGGGGCGGCCGGGCGTGGGCAAGACGACAATGTTGCGAGAGGTGGCACGATTCCTGGCGGATGAGCTGAACAAGCGCGTTGTCATCGTGGACACGTCAAACGAGATCGCGGGGGACGGGGATATCCCGCACCCGGCAATCGGCAGCGCGCGGCGGATGCAGGTGCCGGCGCCGGAGCGTCAGCACGCGGTGATGATTGAGGCGGTGGAGAACCACATGCCGGAGGTAATCATCATCGACGAGATCGGCACGGACCTAGAGGCGGCGGCGGCAAGGACGATCGCAGAGCGGGGCGTGCAACTGGTGGCGACGGCGCACGGGAACACGCTGGAGAACCTGATCATGAACCCCACGCTGTCCGACCTAGTGGGCGGGGTGCAGTCGGTGACCCTGGGCGACGAGGAGGCCCGCCGCCGGGGGACGCAGAAGGCAATTCTGGAGAGGCGGGCCCCGCCGACGTTCGACGTGCTGGTGGAGATACAGTCGTTCAACTCGGTGGCGGTGCACCAGGACGTGGCGGAGGTGGTGGACGCCATCCTGCGCGGCTACGAGGTGCCGGCGGAGATGCGGGAGCTGGACGCGGAGGGCAACATCAGGCTGGCGGAGATGCCGGCGAGACGGCAGGGGCGCGAGGCCGCAGGGGTGGCTGCGGCGCCGTACGCCGGGGGTGGCGCTGAGGCGGCGACCGGGCGCGAGAAGCGGATCTACGCGTTCGGGGTATCCCGCCAGAGGCTGACGCAGGCGCTGAAGCAGTCGCACTACCCGGCAAGGATCGTCGATCACCTGGATGATGCGGACGTGGTGCTGACGTTGCGGCCGTACTACCGGCGCAAACCGCAGACGCTGCACGACGCCGAGACGCGCGGCATCCCGATCTACGTAGTGAAGAGCAACACGGTGCTCCAGCTGGAGCAGGCGATCATGTCGATGCGGGCTGAGCGCACGGGCGACCCGGTGCTGGCAGCGCTAAAGGAGGCGGAGGACGCGATCGGCGAGGTGATCAACGCCGAGAGCGCGATAGACCTGAGCCCGCAGAACGCCTACGTGCGACGGCTCCAGCATATGCTGGCGCAACGGTACAACCTGACTTCGCGGAGCATGGGGAAGGAGCCGTACCGGCACGTGCGGATCCTGCCGGGCGACGAGGCCGAGTAAGGACGGTGCTCCCTGAGCTGCTCAAGGCCCCAGCCTTGAGCTACGGAGTGTAGCTTGGGCGCCGGAGGCTTGTTCATCGTGCTGGAGGGCGGTGACGGG
>DASSZB010000198.1:0-2231 GCA_035702935.1 Dehalococcoidia bacterium | reverse complement strand
ATAGGGCCGAAGAAGAGCCCCGTCGCGAACGCCGCCGCCGCCCCGATCGCCAGGGTTCCCCCGAACAACGCCAGGACGGCGCTGGCGAGCCCGGCCCCGGCGATGGCGATCACGAGGATCGCCGCCGCCTCGTGCCCGTCGGCCAGCAGGCGGCTGGTGACGAGCCTCCCGATGAGCAGCGCCGCCCAGTAGCCCGAGGTCATCAGCGCCGCCGCCATGATCCCGGCATCTGCCGCCTCCCGTGCATAAGAGGACACCCATGAGCCCAGGCCAATCTCCGCGCCGACGTACAGGAACAGCACCGCCGCCATCAGGAGCAGCTCGGTGTGGATGACCGCCTCCCCAGCGCCGGCCTCGCGAGACTCCCCGGCGGGTGGCCTGGGCACGCTGAGCGTGTACGCTGTAGCCGCCACTGCCATCGCGCCAACGCCGGCGTACACGTAAGCGGCCTCCCCGGTGATATCGAGCATCGCTCCGGACCAGAGCGGGCCGGCGATAGCGCCCAACGCGAAGAACAGGTTGAGCCGGTTCATGGCCCGCGGTGCGTCGTCCGAGGTCGTGGCCATGATCCCGTGCACGGCGGCGATGACCAGACCGTCCCCGGCGCCGAGGATGGCGGCGGCAACCAACCCGACGCCCCAGTGCCCGGCCCCGCCCAGCAGCACGAGGCCAACCGCCGCCATCGCCAGGCCCGCCGCGTCCAGTTCGCGGTTGTTGATGCGGTGCAACCGGAAGAAGATAGCCCCGGAAGCGGTAATCGATCCCGCAAAGAGCGACGTCAGCAGCAGCCCGGCCGCACCAAGGGACATCCCCATGTCGTCGGCCAGGAACGGAAGCGCCGGCCCGAACGACGTCGCCCAGACCCCAACGCAGAAGATGGACGCAAAGCACGCGAAATGCAGGCGGGCGAGATGGGGCGGTGCGGCCGCTGCCTTCATGTCACGCGCAAGCGTAACGCAGCGGCCGGGCCGGGCGACAGCTAGACGCCGGCGAGTATGTAAGGGTCGAGTTCGGGGAAGCCCAAAAGGAAGGCGTGCCGCTCGGCCTTCAGCTTCGTCACCCAGGCGTCGTACTCGTCCGTCTGCCCGAGGGCGTTGAACCGCGACTTTGGGTGCAGCAGGTCCTCGTCCTCGGCCGCGATCCCGGGCAGCCGCGCCGGGAGCAGGTAGCCGAAGTCCGCGTCCTCGTCCCAGTCCACTCCGCCTTCGGCGATGGCGCTCAGGCAGGCGGACGAGTGCGCCACCGTGATCTTCTTGGACCCGGGGCCCTGGTCATCGACTATCCAGCCTGTGTTCATCAGGTAGACCTCTATCGGGTGGGTGCGCAACAAATGGAGGAAGCGGTTCCCCTGCAACTCCAGAGGCATCGGGAAAAAGGGATTCGTCCCAGGCACGCGCAGCGCTTTGCCGGCCTCGTCCTTGCCGCCGGCGCTCGTCCCCTGCGTCTCGCCCAGCATGAAGTAGGCGGCAGCCTGCTGCTCGCTCAGCCTGGCGAGGGCAGGCACCACGCCGCGCGCGCGGTTCAGGATCACGATCGCGCTCACCGGCGGGATGTTGCGCGCGTCCTCGTAGCGGCCGAGCGCTTCCAGCGGGAACACCGCGCGGCCGTTCTGTGTGAACGACTCATTGAACAGGTCGATCGTGCCATCGTCGTTCAGGTACACATTCTCCAGGTAGGAAACCGGGCTGGTGACCGCTCCGTAGATCTCAGGCTCATGCGCAGGCGATAGCGCGAATGTCTTGGCGAAGCAGCCGTTTTCCGTCCCGTGCACGATGCCGCCCGGCATCAGCGCGATGAAGTCGTCCTGCACCGCCCGGGAGTCCCCCTGCCGGCGGAAGGTGGACGTCGTCTTTCCAGTGCCGGACAGGCCGATGATGGCGATCGTCTTCGGGCCCGCGGACGTCGGCACGACCTTGCAGCCGGCGTGCATCGGCAGACCGCCCCTGTTGTAGACGAGGCGGTTCCACATTCGCAGCCCGCCCTTCTTCGACTCGCCGAAATAGTCCGAGTTCAGCACGCGCGTGACGCCGTTATCCAGGTCGACGGCGATGCAGCGCTCGTTGGGGTAGCCCTCGGCCGCCAGGTTGGGCGTATCGATAACGGTGACCTGCGGATCGCCGCTGCTGCGCTCGAAGTAGAGGAACTTCTGCATCCCTGCGACGTTGGCGTTCCGCCGCTCGATGATTAGCCGGGCCGCTGTCTGCACCTCCGGCGCATTCGAAATGAACCCG
>DASSZB010000097.1:0-4959 GCA_035702935.1 Dehalococcoidia bacterium | reverse complement strand
CCAAGGCAACTGCCGCTTTCCGGAACGCTGCACCGGCGCGATTCTTCCTACCCGATGCCCGCGTTCAGATGGAGCGCGCCCTGAATGCGGCGCGGGCACGGTTCGGAAGCCCCTATCCGCTGCTTATCGGCGATAGACGCGTTGACGACCGCGACCGTGCGGACGTGACGTACCCCGCCGACCCATCGGTGGTTGTGGGCCGCGTGGCGCAGGGCACCACCGAGGATGTGGAAGCGGCCGTGGCTGCTACCCGCGAAGCCTTCCCAGCGTGGCGCGACATGGTGCCTGAGGCTCGAAAGGAGATCCTCTTCCGGGCGGCTGACCTGATGGAGAAACGGCGGTTCGACCTGGCGGCAGTTATGGTGTTCGAAAGCGCTAAGCCCTGGCACGAAGCCGACGGGGACGTCACAGAGGCTATCGACTATCTTCGGTACTACGCGCTGCAGGCCCAAGAACTGGCCACACCCAGGGCCCTGCACGAGTTTGCCGCCGGCGGCGGGCTCAGCCACCCCCGCGTGCCTGGCGAGCACGCCGAGTATTTCCACGAAGGGCGGGGCGTCACGGCCGTCATCGCGCCCTGGAACTTCCCGCTGGCCATCATCTGCGGCATGTCTGTGGCCTCTCTGGCAGCGGGCAACTGCGCCATTCTCAAACCGGCCGCGCAGTCCCCAATCATCGCCTTCAACCTGGTGGAACTCCTGCGCGAGGCCGGCGTCCCCGAGCGGGCGATCCAATACCTCCCGGGCCCGGGCGGGCGCGTGGGCCAGGCCCTGGTCGAGCACCCGGGCATCGCCAACATCGCGTTCACCGGCTCGAAGGAAGTGGGTCTCGGGATCGTCCAGTCCGCCGCCAGGCAGCCAGTCCAGTCTCCACCCGCAACCAGGGACGGGGGCCGCGGGCCTCGCGTTGCCCCAAAGCGGGTGGTGGCGGAGATGGGCGGCAAGAACGCCATCATCATCGACGATGATGCGGACCTCGACCAGGCGGTAAGCGGGGCCATCGTCTCGGCGTTCGGATATGCAGGCCAGAAGTGCAGCGCATGCTCGCGCTTGATCATCGTGGGGCACGCGTACGACGAAGCGGTCTCCCGCCTCAAGAACGCGGTGGAGAGCCTGGTCGTGGGCCCACCAGACGACCCGGCCACCTTCGTGCCGCCTGTGATCGGCGCGTCGGCCCACGACAAGATCATGGAGTATATCGCCCTTGGCCAGGAGGAGGCGACACTCCTGGCGCAGGCGTCGGCCCCGGCGGGCGAGGGCTCTTACGTCCCGCCGAGCGTATTCACGGATGTCGGGTTGGACTCGCGGCTGGCCCGCGAGGAGATCTTCGGGCCAGTCCTGAGCGTCTTCCGAGCGGCGACCTTCGAAGAGGCGCTGGAGCTGGCCCTGAACTCCGAGTTTGCCCTGACGGGCGGCGTCTACTCCCGCAACCCGAGACACATCGAAGCGGCGAAGCGCGAGTTCCGCGTGGGCAACCTCTACATCAACCGCAAGATCACAGGAGCTGTCGCCGGGCGGCATCCGTTCGGGGGACTCGCCATGTCCGGAATCGGCGAGAAGGCCGGGGGGCCGGACTACGTGCGCCAGTTCATGGACCCGCGCTCTGTGACGGAGAACACGACGCGGCGGGGTTTCGCCCCCGAAGAATGATAGTTCGAGCTGGCTTCGGTACCCACCACCCGCGAACCCGCGTATCATAGTCCCGTGAGCCCGGCATAGCATTGGAGCACGCCTTGACGAAGACCCACCTCAACTTCATCAACGGCCGCTGGACTGAGCCTCAGAACGGCCGCTGGCTGGAGCGCGAGAACCCGGCCAACGGCGAGCCCGCCTGCCGTTTCCCCGACACCGGCGCCGATGAGGTGGCGGCTGCCGTCAAGGGCGCCGACGAGGCATACGATTCCTGGCGCTTCACGCCGGCGCCGCGGCGCGCCGAGATTCTGTTCCGCGCCGCCGAGCTATTCGCCACGCACAAAGAAGAACTGTCCCGCGACGTTACCATCGAGATGGGGAAGGTCCTGGCGGAAGCGCGAGGCGACGTCCAGGAAGCCGTCGACATGGCCTACTACGTGGCCGGCGAGGGCCGTCGCATGTGGGGTCAGACCTCGCCATCCGAGCTGCCGGACAAGTTCTGCTTCACGGTCCGCCAGCCTCACGGCGTAGTCGCCGCCATCACGCCCTGGAATTTCCCAATCGCCATCCCGGCCTGGAAGATCATGCCCGCGCTGGTCACGGGCAACACGGTGGTGTGGAAGCCTTCGCCGTTTTCGCCGCTCAGTCCTGCTAACTTCGTGCGCATTCTCGAGGAAGCGGGCCTGCCGCCGGGCGTGGTCAACCTCGTGTACGGGGGCGACGAGGCCGGCGCTGCGCTGGTCGAGGATCCCCGGGTGGCCATGGTGTCTTTCACGGGCTCGCTTGAGGTCGGGCGGGAGATCGGCGCCCACTGCGGCCGGTTTGGTAAACGGCTGCACCTCGAACTCGGCGGTAAGAACGCCATCATCGTCATGGACGACGCCGACATCGACCTTGCCGTCGACGGCGCGGTCTGGAGCGCCTTCGGCACGAGCGGCCAGCGGTGCACAGCGGCCAGCCGCATGATAGTGCATGAGCGAGCCGCGCCGGCCTTCACGGAACAGCTTGTGACCCGCGCCCAGGCTCTGCGTCTGGGGGACGGCCTCGATCCCCGAACGGACGTTGGCCCGGTGGTCAACCGGCCCGCGCTGGACAAGATCGGGCACTACATGGACATTGGCCGGGATGAAGGCGCGGCTATTGCGTGCGGAGGGTCTCGGGCCACCGGCGACGGCCTGAACGGCGGTTACTTCTTTGAACCCACGGTCTTCGCCGACGTGCGGCCGGAGATGCGCGTCGCTCAAGAAGAGATCTTTGGCCCGGTCACGGACATCATCAAGTGCGGCAGCCTTGAGGAGGCGATAGGCATCAGCAACGGCGTCCAGTACGGGCTGGTGTCGGCGATTTTCACGAACGATATGAGCAAGGCGATGCGGGCCATGGAGCGCCTGTCCACGGGAATGGTGTACCTGAATGCGGGAACGATTGGCGCCGAGGTGCATTTCCCGTTCGGTGGCACGCGGGGCACCGGCAACGGTCACCGTGAAGCCGGCCAGGCGGCCCTGGATTCTTACAGCGAATGGAAGACGGTGTACATGGATTACTCCGGCCGGCTACAGAAGGCCCAGATCGACACGCACGGATCAGATTCCTAGCCTTGGCGCCAGACAGCAAATCCCAGACCAAGGCAGCAGGCGCGCTCAGCGCTCAGGCGCGTGACGGGCGAAAGACCACCCGAAGCCGAACACCGGAGGATCCGAAAGCCGATGACGCCTTGCTCCGCCGCGTTGTCATCGAGGCCGTCACCCCGGAGGTAGACCAGGGCCGGTTTTCGGCAAAGGCTACATCGGGCGAGGATGTCGTGGTAGAGGCTGATATCTTCACCGACGGCACTGATGTCATCACAGCCGTCATTCTGCACCGGCCCTGTGAGGCCGCCGACTGGTCCGAAGCCCCGATGGACTTGCTGGGCAACGACCGCTGGCGGGGGGCGTTCCCGGTCGACCATCTCGGAATCTATCTCTACACGATCAAGGCTTGGATAGATCCCTTCCTCACGTGGCGGCGAGACCTGGAGAAGCGCCTTGCTGCCGGACAGAAAGTGCCGGTCGAGTTTGAGAGGGGCGCCGGCCTTGTGCGCGATGCGGCGGCTCGTGCCTCCGACAAGGACCGCACGACCCTCCTCAGTGCCGCCGAGCGGCTATCATCGGGCGGAACTCAAGCACAGCTTGCGCGCGTCGCCCTGGCCCCACGGCTCGGGAAATTGATGGCCGCGGTTGCGGACCGCATGCATGCGACCCGGTTCGCGCGCGAAGTGCACGTGCGCGTTGACCCCGAGAAGGCGCGCTTCAGTTCCTGGTACGAGATGTTCCCCCGCTCCCTCTGGTCCGCTCCCCGGTCGGGGAAGGGCCAGGCGGCCCGCGTTGCGCAGCGGGACCATGCCACTTTTCGCGACGTCGAGGCCAGGCTGCACTACGTGACGGCGATGGGCTTCGATGTCCTGTACTTGCCGCCAGTCCACCCCATCGGGCGGACGCACCGCAAGGGCCCGAACAACTCGACGGTGGCCAAACCGGGGGACCCTGGGAGTCCGTGGGCTATCGGCTCCGAGGAGGGCGGACACAAGGCGGTGAACCCGGCGCTCGGGACTCTCGCGGACTTCCGTCGCCTTGTGCGGACCGCCCGAGACAAGCATGGGATCGACGTCGCCCTGGACATCGCCTACCAGTGCTCGCCTGACCACCCTTACGTTCGCGAGCACCCGCAGTGGTTCCGGCACCGGCCGGACGGCACTATCCAGTACGCCGAAAACCCGCCCAAGAAGTACGAGGACATCTACCCGTTCGACTTCCAGACCAAGGACTGGCGGGCTCTGTGGGATGAACTGAAGAGCATCGTCGACTTTTGGATCGAGCAGGGCGTGCGTGTCTTTCGCGTTGACAATCCGCACACCAAGCCGTTCGCCTTCTGGGAGTGGATGCTGGGTGAGGTGTACCGGCAACACCCGGAGGTAATCTTCCTGGCCGAAGCCTTCACCCGCCCGAAGATCATGCACCGCCTGGCCAAACTCGGGTTCCACCAGTCGTACACGTACTTCGCATGGCGGAACCAGAAGTGGGACCTGGCCGAGTACCTGTCCGAATTAACGACATCACCTGTCCAGGATTTCTTCCGGCCAATCTTCTGGCCCAACACGCCGGACATCCTCAACGATGTCCTGCAGCACGGTGGGCGTCCGGCCTTCATCGCCCGCCTTGTACTCGCCGCCACCATGTCCTCCAGCTACGGCATATACGGTCCCGCCTTCGAACTCATGCAGCACGAGCCCCGCGAGCCGGGGAGCGAGGAGTACCTCCACTCCGAGAAGTACGAGGTTCGGAGCTGGGAC
>DASSZB010000089.1:0-2264 GCA_035702935.1 Dehalococcoidia bacterium | reverse complement strand
GGGATTCCGGCTTGAGGTAGGCTGGCGACGAGGCGACGCTGAGCGTCACGAACTGGGAGACCGCTTTCCGTCCGTTGCGTTCCTCTTTGCTGCCGTCCCAGACAGCGAACGCCATATCCATCTTGGCGTTCGGCGAGAAGGTGACAGTGCTCGGATTTCCTGTGGAGAAGTTACGCGCGATCACAACCTGCCATCCATCGGCGGTGTAACTGCCCTTGCCCGACACATCCTGGATAGCGAGGGCCGCAAGCTCACCGAATGCCTTCGATGTCAGTGACTGCACGGGGCCGAGTTCCGGATTTGCGTACGGGTTGCCGGCCTCGCGAGCCGTATAGAACAACGGGCTCGTGTCCGGGTAGAAGTCGACGAGCGAGCCGCCGTAGGCGACGTTGGGGTCCTGGAACCCCGCATTCGAGTCTGCCCGCCAGTGCCAGATGTTTACAGCCGCGTCGGCCTGGCCCATGCAAAGCGACGGGATCTTGCTGGTGCCGCTTGCGGGGAACTCGACAGCTACGCCGTCGGCAAAGTCCTCGACTTTCGTGGTGGCGTCATCGAGGGTGCCGTCCGCCCAGGTGAGGCGGATGAACACCTTGCCGCCGTGGTGCACCGCCTGCGCGCGAATGGTGGCGATACTGCCGCCAGCCGCATACGTCCCCGCCTGCGCGGTCAGCGGGACGCGGATGCTGTTGACCTTGTCCCAGACGGCGGATTGGGGGTCGAGGCCGGGGTCGTCCGGCGCCTCGTAAGCGGTGAGGGCGAGCGTCTGGGAGACGGCGGGGTTTGTGTCCGTGAACTGAAGGAGAGCGCCAAAGGACAGCGCGGCAAGGAGCGCGAGCAGGACTCGCGGCCGCCGGCGGATTTTGTTGAGCATCTTCATCACCTCACAGCAATGTCGTCCATGGGCACGATCGCAGCCCGACCCGCGAATTCTGGGCCATGGCTGATGGGCGGAGTCCAGGGTGGAATAGGGCCGTGGATCTCATCGGGCGTGACGCCGAGGGCCGCACACTCGCGGTCGATCCAAATCGCAAGTGTCTCGGCGGCGAGCGCATAGAAATGCCCGCCCGGGGCGGCGGCGGCGAGATTTCGGCCGAATACGGCGCCCCATCGCCCGAGGTGTTCGCTTAGGAACAGCCGCTGCGCCCGTTGAGCCTGGGCGACACGCGGCGCGCCGAGATGTTCGGCGGCGTAGGCCTCCTTGCGGCAGAGGTAGGCCATGAACTCGAGCTCCACCGGCAAGTCGTCTGGACGGACGCCGGTCGACGTGGCGTCAACGCCGAAAGCGCGGTAGAAGCCGGCGATGTCGGCCATGCGTTGCGTCTGCTGCTGGGCATCCGAGCCGAAGTAGGCGGTCTCGAAGGCAGGACAGTCCGGTGAGCCACTGAACGTGATCAGCGAAACCCAAACGGGCTCGAGGTGGTCGATCGGCACCTCACGGGCGATCGCCGCCAGCCGCAGCATCGGCACCCATCCCTCGACGGCCAGGGCATCGTTCGCCGCGACTCTGAGCGCAGCGACGCAGTCCGTATCGGGGTGGGCGAAGCACTGCGCGAGCAGGTCGTAGCCAACTCCTCGGGCGAGTGCGTTAATCACGAGGGGGAGCGTGGTGTCTTTCACTGGCTCATGTCCTAAATCGTGTTCATGGCGAAGCGGTCGGGCCGCTCGATCAGGGGCTCGTCGACAGTGACGCGGACGATCTCCTTGCCGGTGCTGCTGTAGCCGATGACCGTGTCGTTGAAAAGCTCGCGCTTCTGGCCGGCAATCGTCAGTTCGGCCGATTTGGGCCCGGGCTCGACCTTGTAGGCGAAGACGATCTCCTGCGTGGCGCGGAAGAGCTGGAGGACGGCCAGCGTCTCGCGGCTGGGATTGGTGTAGGCGTCGATGGCCGCCTGCACCCCCGGCCCGAACATCTGCTCGAGGTAGGCGCGAGGCACCCATCGCGGCGGGATGTAGTACACGTTGGGCTGCGTGCCGAACTGCGGATACAGGGGCAGCGCGACCTTCGCAACGTGGACCAGGTAGTACAGCGGATTCTGGCGATCCTCCAGCCACTGGCCATCCGGGCCGACCTTGACGAGGCCCTGCAGCCGGATCTTGCCGATGCAGGCCGTCATGCAACGGGTCTCCATGGGGAGTCCCTCGGTCAGCGGGTCGCTGCCCTCGACGCGGGGGTAGCAGCCGATGCACTTCTCGGAGGTGCGGGTGCTCGGACGGTACATCGACTTCTTGTACGGGCAGGCCTCGACGCACTTTCGGTAGCCCCG